>JASLIR010000211.1 GCA_030152125.1 Alkanindiges sp. | reverse complement strand
ACCTGATGAATGTCACCGTCGGCGGGTGAAAGCTGATCAACGTCCCCCACATTCAGGCGATCCGGCTGTCCTACGGCTGTCAGTTGGCCTTGCTGCTTGCTAAAGCGCTGTGATATTTCCGCCCCGCGCAATACGCCAATCAGCCCCCACACGCGGTGGTCATGGATGGGGGTAAGTTGCCCTGGCCCCCAGACAAAACTGACAATTGAGAAGCGCGATTGCGAATCTGCATGCAATAAATATTGCTGGTAGCGCTCCGGACTGGGCTTGGCATATTCATCCGGCAGCCAGTCATCATGCGTAACCAGCTGTTTTAGTAATAAAGCACCCTGCTCAAGGATGTGCTGCTCTTGCGCTGTTTGTGATAACAGACTAGCAAAGTCATGAACAAAATGTCTTAAGCGACTAATTTTTATAGGCTTTGACATAGCTTATAATTCCACTGTGATTTAAACGTGCTGTTTGTCGTTCCCGACTTGCAGGAAGGATGTATTACACGATAATATGTCATTTATTAATTTTTCAACTTTATCATTATGAATATTTATTATGAAGATAGATGATATTGATGCATTCGTTGCGGTTATTCGCTGCCAGTCGATTAGCTTGGCAGCTGAAACCCTGCAATTGACGCAACCTGCCATTACTCGCCGGGTACAAAATTTTGAAGAGGCGCTAGGGGTAGAGTTGCTGGACCGTAACACCAAGCCATTGCGCCCCACACCAATCGGTATGCGGGTGTACGAGCAGTGCCGGGCGATTTTGCGTGAGATTGATGCGCTGAATGAACTGGTAGCGCAGGATGCCCTGCCATCTGGATCACTACGTCTGGGCGTACCGCAAACCATTGGTGATGCAGTATTGCTGGACACCCTGAATGATTTAAAGCATGTTTATCCCGAGTTGCGGGTGCAGGTATCTACCGGCTGGGGTACTAACCTGCTGGCACGGGTAGAGCATGCTGACCTGGATGCAGCAGTGGTACTGTTTCCGGCTGGCAAGGTTTTTCCGGAAGGCGTGAGCAGCCGCTCATTAGGCAAAATGAATCTGGTAGTGGTTGCGCCTAAAGGTGAGTTGAACAAAAAAAGCTACAAGCTGGCAGATTGCTATCAGCGCGGCTGGATTTTAAACCCGGATGGCTGCGGTTTCCGTGCCGGTTTGCAGCGGGTGCTGGCAGCACAGGGCTTGGGTTTGCAAATTAACATGGAAACGTTTGGTACTGATTTGCAACTGGGGCTGGTAGCCAACGGGCAGGGCTTGGGCCTGGTACCTGAACCCCTGTTACAAAACAGCAAGTACAGGGATCAACTGAGCATTGTGCCCATTAGTGACTTTAAACCGCTGATTGATTTGTGGGTGATACATGCGCGTTTTCTGGGTAATTTGCAAACACCGGTAGATCGTTTTGCGGAATTTGTGGTGCAGCGCTTAAAGGGACATATTCAGGAATATTCGGCCGCTACGCCTCAAGCACCACTGGCGGTTGCGCAATAAAAATAGGGTAGGTTTTCTCTACGAGCCGGCTTGCCGGCTCTTTTTTTATGCAGATACTATGCAGATAAACTGACATGAAATACTTTCAAGTTTAAAAAAATGAATATATGGAAATGCTTAAAATAAATAATTTGCATAATATAATTACTATTAATGCAACTTTTTAATATTAGTATAGTGAAAATTTGCATTTAGTTTTCGCAATTTCAGCATGTAGGATAGATCCTGAGTTCTTTATTTGATTATTTATAAGGTGATCAGAGCTAAGCAGTGTATCGAAAAAAGCATTGCGTATCTGTTCCGGAGTTGTACATGAGTCAATCTGAAACCCTGAATAAACCAGCCCATTCATTGCCCGGTACTTCCCCTGATAGTGCAGCATCGTATGCCGGGTTTAATCAGGCGGGCGGCGTTAAAAAAACAGCAGGGCAGAAGCGTCTGAAAAAAGCCCTGCAGGGTATTTTCCGTTCCGAAATTTTATTACGTTTAATCAGTCCACTGGTGCTGTTGTTGCTGTGGGAACTGGCTGCCCGCACCGGGCTGTTACCAGCACGAATTATTGCTGCGCCCAGTGCAATTGGTGGCACCCTGTGGAACATGATCACCAGTGGTGAGTTGTTTACCCATCTGCTGGTGTCGCTAAAGCGCGCCATGCTGGGCCTGAGTATTGGTGTAAGCATTGGTACGCTGCTGGCGCTGGTGGCGGGCTTATCGCGCAAAGGCGAGCTGGCGGTAGATTCACCCATGCAAATGCTGCGCACCCTGCCATTCCTTGCCATTGTTCCGCTGTTTATCCTGTGGTTTGGCGTAGGTGAAACCCCTAAAGTGGCGCTAATCGCATTAGGTACGACCTTTCCCATTTACCTGACTTTGTTTTCCGGCATTCGTAACCTGGACATCAAGCTGATTGAAGCCGCCAAAACCCTGGGTTTAAGCCGTAGCGAGCAAATCTGGCATGTGGTATTGCCGGGTGCCTTGCCATCTTTCTTTGTTGGCTTGCGTTATTCCTTTGGCATTAGCTGGCTGGGGCTGGTGGTGGTGGAGCAGATTAACGCCACCGCAGGCATTGGTTATCTGGTAAATGATGCACGTGACTTTATGCGTACCGATGTGATTGTCATCTGTCTGATTATTTATAGCGTACTGGGTTTAAGTATTGATGCGATTGTGCGGGCGCTGGAAAAAACCGCCTTGTCCTGGCGCAATACCTATACAGGGCAATAGAGCGGGCAAAGCAATAGTAGGCAAATAGCTAGCGGATCAACATGGTGTAAGCCAGACGCAAAAGATGAAGAGGCAAAAAGCACATGACTTTAAATACACAAACAAATATAGAAACAACATCTATTCCGCCGCAACAGAAGGCTGGGTCAGTAGCGCAAAATAGGCCAGTGGTGCAACTGCGACAAGCCACCCGGCGTTTTCCAGCCGGGGTAGTGCTGGATCATTTAAACCTGTCCATACAGGCGGGTGAGTTTGTGGCGCTGCTGGGGCGCAGTGGCTCCGGCAAGACAACCCTGCTGCGTGCACTGGCCGGGCTGGATAACATTGACGAAGGCGAAATTATTGTGCCGCAAGCCTGTGCTGCGGTATTTCAGGAGCCGCGCCTGATGCCATGGAAACGTGCATGGCGTAATGTGGCCTTGGGTTTGCGCAGTGAACAGGCCGAACAACAAGCCAAGGCCGCTTTGGCAGAGGTTGGTCTGGCACACCGCATTGAAGCATGGCCAGTGACTTTGTCCGGTGGTGAAGCGCAACGGGTAGCCTTGGCGCGAGCGCTGGTACGTGAACCGCAACTGCTATTACTGGATGAACCCTTTGCTGCGCTAGATGCCTTAACCCGCATTAAGATGCACCGCCTGATTTTACAGCTCTGGCAAAAGCACCTGCCTGCTGTGTTGCTGGTGGCGCATGATGTGGATGAAGCAATTTTACTGGCTGACCGCATTCTGGTACTGGCAGAAGGCAATATTGTGGAAGAAATTGTGGTGGATATTCCGCGCGCCCGTGATGTGGCGCATCCACGCTTTCAGCAGATTCGTCAGCAGTTGTTACAGCGCTTGGGTGTCGATCTGGATAAAGACGATCTTTTAACTACACCACATTCACATTCATCTTTAGCACAACAGCAGGTGTCCGTATGAGCGAAGCCAATGTCGTGCAGCGTACCCAGGCAGCAGCAGATAACCGTATAGACCTGGATTCCCCGGCATTTACCGACCTACTGGGCAATATCCGCCACGCCTTTGCACAAACTGCCG
>JASLIR010000176.1 GCA_030152125.1 Alkanindiges sp. | reverse complement strand
GGTGAAGTAGTACGCTTTCCACTGGATCAGCTAGAGGCACTTATTGCAGCAGCTAAAAAGGATGTACACTCTGAAGCCTGGTATGACAGACAGGATAATGGTGATGCTTAACTATTCTTTTTAATGCAACGAAAGCTTGTTATATGTTTCCGACAATAACAGCTACCCCAACACAGGAAGCAAGCCCAAAGTAGAAGAATGCCATTTTACGACCCTTAGGTCTGGAAAAATTCCGACACACCCAGTCCAGTAGCCTGAAAATATAAGAATTCTGTGTATAGAAATAACTGAGCAGAAAGCAGAGGCCAATAAATACAATATACAACCCTAACCAGATATTGCCATGGTTACGCCCGGCGTTGTCTATAGACGTCGGTGAGGTGCCTCCCAGTATTAACAGGGTAATCAGGATGATTGCGATGCCTATATCTATGGCGATGTTTGGCTGTATGTGTTGTTCAGGCATAAGTTTGTACCAGTAATCTATATCTATGTTTTATGTGGGCTTGATTATACAGTTCATACTACATAGACATGCACTTAAATTTTAGTGCTTGGTCAAGCAGAGGACTATCCTTTAATGCAATGAGTACGACGGCATTAAATAGTGTGGCATATGTGGGCTCACACCAGTTAAACCGCTTAACTACTTTATGTTTGCCTTGCCAATAAGTTTCAATTTTATAATGAATGCCATCCATCATCATAAACTCCATACCATCGATTAGCAGCGGTTCTTGTGGTTCCTGTTCGGGCAGATCCAATACACCAGACTGTAATACAAGGTTTTCAATAGACTGGATGGCGCCTTTTGCTAATAGTTGGCGAGGTAGTAAAGAAATCGATGGGACCTCTATGCGTCCCTGCAAATAGCCAAGTGGAGCTTCATCAGTTACAAGTAATTCAAACATGCCGCTGGTTTCAGGCAAAGCATACAGGCGGATGGCAAATTTTGCATCTTCATAACGGGAGATTAAACGTAATAGCCCCATTTTTTAATTCCATGCTAAATTTGATCTGTATAAGTCTTAAAGACTGCCAAAGCTGAAGCTCAATCTAACCTTAACTTTTTTAAAACCTCAACCTTGTCACCTGCGGTTAATTTTCTATTAACAATATCAATTACAACATATCGAATATCTTCGTTTTTTATCTTGTGATAATTGCTGACTATTAACTGTTTTAAATGTTGCAACTGCTCGGGGCTTAGTTTTTCGAAGTCATTATAAATGTGGAAGGCAAACCAGGCTGTTCCTTTTTTGGTTAGGAGTACTTCATCAGATAATATGTCGCTATACAGCTTAAACACTTCTTCAGGAAATTTTTGCTCCAGCAGCATGGAGTACTCCAGCTCAAAGGCAAGTTCATTAAACCGCTTATTGGCTTTCCGGTTGGTCAGATAAGAGAAAATAGTTTGCCTGATTTCATCAGTATTTATTTTCGGCCTGTTCATTTTGCATCTCCTCAAACCTGTTATACCAGATTTGCGCAAGCTTCTTGTTCTTTCTAACGCAGATCTCATTCTTAAGCCGTCTGAATGAGCTTTTTGTATTAATTTAAAAGCCTGTGCTTTATCTCTCTATTTTACTTTCTTTCCCTTTATAGGCTGACACACCGGGCAAAATACACTGGCGCGCTGTCCCAGCTTTAAGTTTTCCAGTGTGGTTTCGCAGTTTACGCACATTTCACCCGCACGGCCATAGGCCAGCAGGGTTTGCTGAAAGTAACCATTTTCACCCAAGGCATTAGTGTAGTCGCGCAGGGTAGTGCCGCCCAGCTGGATGGCATTGGCAAGGATGCGCTTGATTTCAACTACCAGCGCCTCAAGCTCTTTTTTAGTCACCGTTTTAGCAGGCCGGGCCGGGTGAATGGCGGTATTAAACAGGCTTTCCGTGGCGTAAATATTACCCACACCCACCACTACGGCATTATCCATAATGGCCACTTTAATGGCGGTGGATTTACCCTTAAGCTGTTCAAACAGGTAGTCGGCATCAAAGGCATCCGATAATGGCTCCGGCCCCAGTTTGGCAAGTAACGGATGGTTGTTATCTTCCTGCAACCATAAAATACAGCCAAAGCGGCGTGGGTCGTGGTAGCGTAGTTCCTGAATATCAGCATTATCATCTTCAAAGCGGATAATCAGGTGATCATGCTTGCGCAGCTCTTTATCCGCACTGCAAATGCTAAAACTGCCGGACATCCCCAGATGCAGTAACAGGCCATCCCGCTCAAACTGGGCCAGTATATATTTGGCCCGGCGTTGTAGTGATAGCAGCTTCTGCCCGGCCAGACGGCTGATATCTTCCGGAATAGGCCAGCGTAAACTGGCCTGTCGCACCTGAATCTGGCGCACGGTCTGGTTTAGCAGTGGCAGTAAACTGGTTTTGGTGGTTTCTACTTCGGGTAGTTCGGGCATAAAATTCTGGCGGCAACAGGTAAATTAAAACAGGAATGACATTGGTCTGATGGTAGCAAAAAACAAGGGCATACCCCAGCACGAAACATATGAGGCACGGCAGCAATTGGCACATGACTGGTTCCGGCGGCCAACAGCCGTGGTGGCAGCGGATTTAATTGGCTGCTATTTATGCCGCCGTATGCAGGACGGCCGGGTAATAAAAGCGCTGATTACCGAAACAGAGGCTTATCTGGGGGTGATTGATGCCGCTTGCCATGCTTATGGTGGGCGGCATACCCCGCGTACTAGCGTGATGTATCAGCCGGCTGGCACTATTTATGTGTACCTGATTTATGGCCTGCATTATCTGCTAAATATTGTAACTACCGAACAGGGGCAGCCCGAAGCTGTACTGATTCGGGCGGTGGCGGTAGAAGGGGAAAGCGCAAAGGCTGGGGCAGGCCCGGCCAAACTGACCAAATTGCTGGATATAGATAAGCGCCTGAATAATCAGTTGCTGGGTGACTCAACCGGTTTATGGGTCGAGTATAAGGACCACACTAATGTTCCCGTCAGTGTGTCACGGCGTATAGGCGTGGATTATGCCGGTGAAGCCGCCCACTGGCATATGCGCTTTTACTGGACAGGACATGCGGCAGTATCCAAACTGCCGTAGGCTTTATGCAGGTCTTTAACGGGATTCCCCACACGTTTGTATCAGTAATCCGGCATTTACTATTTGGCCTTTTTGGATTTGGCCTTACTGGATTTTTTAGCTACTTTAGCCTTGCTTGCCGTTTTAGACTTGCCGGTAGCTTTGGACTTCTTCGCCGCTTTCGGCTTATCCACCGCTTTCGATTTGCTTGATGGGCTGGATTTGCTTGCTGCCTTAGTTTTGCTGGTCGATTTACCTTTACTGGTTGTATCTTTTTTAGCAGCTTTGGCTTTTTTGCCGCCACCATCCTGCTTGTTTACCGTGGCCCAGGCAATACGTTCGGCATCTTCCTGTGAGCGGCCACTTTTAAGCTCACTTTCTTCAATATGTTTGGCCTGACGTTTTTGCTTGTCGGTATACGCTGATTTATCTCCACGAGGCATGATCGTTCTCCGTTTCCTGGTCATTAAGTAAGAGACTAAAGCCTAGCATTGGCATGCTTGCCGGCATGTCAGGCTTGCGTAGTAATCTGTGGAAGGGGGATTAAAAGCATAGGTATTGGGTGAGCTTTAGGGCCTTTTTGCTAACATTGCACTGCTTGGGCATTGATCTTGCGGGAAAATAACCAGTTTTAAGAAGATGTGGCTATTGTGCTGAAATCATCACACTTTCATTGACTTTTCATCTGTTTTTGTTTAAATAGCGTGAAATTTTTCACATATATTGGAATAACAGGAGCCTATCAGAGGCTATGAAACAGACAGCTATAAAAATTATTGTGGGCTTATTGCTCATCTGGTTAGTGTTTGGTGTGCTGGGCGATAAGCTAAAGCGCTTTATTATGCCAGCTAAGTCTGAAGTCAGTTCGTCCCAGATGATGCCGCCAGCACCAGAGCAGCAAAGCAATATGGTGAATGAGCAAATTAAATCCACCGTACGCCGTATCGAAAATAAGCTTTCGGAAGATGAACTGGCCGGTTGTATGGTAACGGACCAGGGCTGTAGCTGCTACAACAAGGGCGGCAAGATAGTGAAGGA
>JASLIR010000117.1 GCA_030152125.1 Alkanindiges sp. | reverse complement strand
CATGCGGTTATGATGCCCGAACAGGGTGAGCTCACACTGGATATAGCGATCCGGCGAAATCCATGAGTTCAGCTTGATGCCATCGGGATAACGCTCGGCATCTTCAAAATAGCGAATAAAATCCGGATGGCGGATAATGTTACGGATGTTGCGGCCACGATCGACCATTTTCAGGCCCAGCAGCTTTTCCGCCGACGGATTCCACCACTCCAGATGATCCTGCGCATCTATCAGCACCACGGCTTCTTCCAGTGCAGAAACCGATGCCTGGGCACGGTCAATCACGCTGAGTAGTTCCGACTGTGCGCGCTTTTCCCGGCGGTTACTGCGATACATACTATGCAGCAGACTGCCCCAGATGCCGGTCAGTTCCGGTGGTACATCATCCGGGCGGTAGCGAATCCACTCATAAAGCAGGTACATGGAACGGCATTGCAGCAGCAGGAAAACCAGTACTGCAAGAAACAGCGCAGGCCAGACATGCTGCAGGGACAGGCCAACCAGCAGGCCAATCACTAAAATCAGCAGAAAACGGCGAATATCTTCCAGGATGTAGTTACGTAAAGACAGTTGTGTATCCATCATGGAAAATAATATCCGCGCCGCGACAATAACAGTATAACTGACAAAGGTTTAATTTAAATGGCAGCATTCGCACGGGTAGAGAAGCGGTAACCGGTACCACGCACTGTTTGTACAAAGCGGTCAAAGCCGTGCGGTTCCAGTACTTTTCTCAGGCGACGGATGTGCACATCAATGGTACGGTCTTCAATATACACATTACCACCCCATACCTGATCCAGTAATTGGGCACGGGTGTAGGCGCGTTCCGGATGGGTCATGAAGAAGGCCAGCAGGCGGTATTCAGTGGGGCCCATTTCCAGCGTTTGTGTGCCATTGCTAACGCGCTGGCTAACCGGATCAAGCACCAGACCATCGGCATCAATGGATTTTTCACCATTTAATGCATTGGAGCGGCGCAATACAGCCTTGATGCGCGATACCAGCTCGCGGGTGGAAAACGGCTTGGTCATGTAGTCGTCCGCACCGGCATCCAGACCCTGTACCTTGTGGTCTTCTTCACCACGGGCAGTCAGCATGATCACCGGAATTTCCGACAGGGTTTCGTCGCGTTTCAGGCGGCGGCACAAATCCACCCCACTGACACCACCCGGTAACATCCAGTCGAGTAAAATCAGTGACGGGTTTTGGTCCACAATCATTTGATGCGCCTGACGGGCATCTTCTGCTTGCTGGCATACAAAGTTAGCCATTTCCAGCGAGGTATGAATCATCTCGCGGATGGCCTGCTCGTCGTCGACAATTAAAATGTAATCACTTTTCACAGGTTTAATCCTATTTTGTTGTGTAATTAATACAGGCATCGACCAGTATTAAATTATGACAAGCGTATTACAAAGATTAATTGTGACACTTTCATTGCATTTTCGGCTTTTTAGCTGCTTTTTGATACAGATTTTTGTTCTTTTTTTAAACTATTTCTTTGTAGCCTCATTTTCAATCCAGCCCATTAGCGATAAATAGGCAATCTTGCAGGCCGATAACACATTTTCCAGTGGCTCTTTAAAGCCACCAATCACCCAGCGAGTGGCAATATGAATCACATAGCCACTCAGGCCGGTGGCAATCAGGGAAATTTCTGAATGGGTGCGCGGCTCTTTGGGGAACATCAGCAGAATGAAGGCTGTGGTCATGCGGTCAAAGCGGGCAATGGCTTCGTAAATGGTATTACCCTGAATTTCATGCACCAGAATGGCATCAATAAACAGGATACGTGCCATACGCGGGTCATTACGCAGGGTATGAAAGAAGGCTTGCAGGCCGGATTCAATCATCTTGCGCGGATTGACCTCACCCTGGCTTTGCATCACGGCGGCCAGGATGGTTTGCTGCAGTTGTTCGATTAAACGCAGGTAAATGGTTTTAAACAACTCTTCACTGCGCTTAAAGGATTCGTAAAAATAGCGTTCAGTCAGCTTGGCTTCATTACAGATGTCGCGTACGGTGACGGAAAAAAAGCCCTGCGTACCATAAATCTGTAAGCCTGCCTCAATCAGCTTTTCCCGGCGCTCATTTTGCCGTTCTTCCAGGCTTAAACCACGAAAACTACGCCGCTTGGGTGTTTTGCCATCGGGTTTTTGCTGCTCGGCAGCTATGGCGGCAGGCGCATCGGCCAGCTCTGGGTTAGCTGGCAGGTCATCCATGGCTGGCTGGCTGGAAGAGGGTGATTTGGTCATAGGTATGAATCAGTTAAACGCGTAATCTGACAGGGAAGTCCATCAATTTAAAATGCAGGATGCCATAAAGTTTCAGCAGTGTCGATCATTTAGGTTGTTAGTGCTATTTACTTGCAGCGTGGCAGGGTGCAGATTTTGCTGGTTCAGGCCAAGGACGCCAGTAGCTTATCTGGGTAGGTAATCGACCAATATGGCGTTTCAGGTATAGGGAATGGCACACAATGACAAGGCCTTGTGTGTTAACTTCTTGACGAACAGTTATTGACAACCTTAATTGTCAAAACTATATTGCAGCACAACGAATGAATATTTGTGCGCATTTTAAGTACATCCGGTTATTTCAGGAACAGACACCATGAAGAATTTTAGTAATAAAGTGGCCGCCATTACTGGCGCAGGTTCAGGTATTGGCCAGCAACTGGCTGTGTTACTGGCAAAAGAAGGCTGTCACCTGTCATTAAGTGATGTGAGTGAAGCCGGTCTGGCCAAAACAGCAGAGCTGCTAAGAAGCAGTGGTGTGAAAGTAACCACAGCCAAGCTGGATGTGTCTGACCGGGCCGGTTTTAAGGCATGGGCCGAAGCCACGGTAAAAGATCATGGCAGGGTAAACCTGATTTTTAACAATGCGGGTGTAGCACTGGGCAGTACCGTAGAAGGTATGAGCTACGATGAGCTGGAATGGGTGATGAATATCAACTTCTGGGGCGTGGTCAATGGTACCAAGGAGTTCCTGCCTTTGCTGAAACAGGCGGGCGAAGGTCACATCATCAATATTTCCAGCCTGTTTGGCCTGACAGCACAGCCTACCCAAAGTGCTTACAATGCCAGTAAATTTGCCGTGCGTGGCTTTACCGAAGCGCTGCGTCAGGAACTGGACATCCAGAACAATGGCGTAAGCGCCACTTGTGTACACCCGGGTGGTATCCGCACCAACATTGCTAAAGCGGCACGCATGAATGACAGCATCCGCAGCCTGGGTATGGACCCGAAGAAAGCCGGCCTGGAGTTTGACAAACTGTTGCGCACCCCGCCGGAAGAGGCTGCACGCCAGATTCTGCAAGCTGTGCGTAACAATGACCGCCGTCTGCTGATTGGTGCTGATGCCAAGGTGGTTGAACTGATGCAGCGCCTGTTGCCATCTGCCTACCAGAAAGTGATGGTATTTGGTACCAAAATCCAGCAGCGTGGTGCCAAGGCCAAGTCTAAATCCTGATTTCAGGACAGGCAGTAAAAAGTAACTATCTCTTTATTCTAATAACCTCCCCCTAGCCCTCTCCTCGTAGGAGAGGGAACTCCTTCTCCCTCTGGGAGAAGGTTGGGATGAGGGATCTCATTTATTTTAATAACTGTTTTATAAAATTTATCTTAAAAAAGCTACTTTTAGAAAAACTCACTTTTATTGTCTTTCAGTAAGCTTAGTGCTGTTCCACCACCAGTGAGTCGATGCCGCTGTCCTGCAGCAGGTGCTGGGCATTGAGTGCCTCTGCCTTGCTAATAAAGGGGCCGGAGACCACGCGGAACCATACGGCACCATCGGCCAGCACACTCTGGCGTACATCGGCTGGCAGACCAACCAGTAACACCTCGGCACGGCGTGCATCGGCATCATCCGGGTTCTGGTAGCTGTTTACCTGCAAAATATATTGCGGTGCTGTGGCGCTGCGAATTTCCGCCGGGTCACTATTTGCCGTATTCTGGTTTGGCTTGCTGGCTGGTGTAGGTGCCACAATCACCTGGCCATTGCCTCCATTGCTATTGGGGGTTGTGGGCACAGCCTGGTCCGGCACCGGGGTTACCTGCTGTTTGGGCAGCAAGTCATAAAACTGATAATCCTTGTTGGCTTCATCAGTAGCGGCGGTTTGGCCGTTGCTATCGGTAGGCTGGGTGGCATCAATCGGCCGGTTGGCCGGTTGCCAGGGCTGCCACAGGTACAGCAATACGGCCAGAGATAATCCCAATAGCACACCAAAGATCATCCATAACCATGCTGGAATGAGCTTCTGTTTTACTTTTTTTTCTTTGGGAGCCGGGCGTTGTGTGGCTCCTCGATGCGTCTTACCAAACACGGTGATCATCCTTTGTGATACACGCAGCCATACTGGCTGCGTGATCGGTTTGTTTTACATGGATTACATTACATGGATTGTGGGGCAGAAACACCCAGCAACAATAAACCATTTTTAAGCACTTGTTGTACACAAAGTGCTAAAAGCAGGCGTGCTTTTGCTAATTCAGGGGTATCCGCGAATGCTGGCAGAATCGGGCTGTTGTCGTACCAGCCATGGAACAGGTTGGCAACCTCTTTCAGGTAGTTACCTAGCTGGTGTGGTTCATGCTGGGTAGCCGCACGCAGGATGGTATCCGGATAGGCTGCCAGCTTGGCCAACAGCTCGGTATCTTTCTCCGAGGTTAATTGCGCCTTAAATTGGCCCAGCTCCGGTTTAGCCTGTATACCATGCACTTCTTCAACTTTGCCCAGCAAGCGGCAAATGCGCGCATGTGCATATTGAATGTAGTACACCGCATTGTCCTTGCTTTGCGATACCGCTAAGTCCAGATCAAAGTCGATATGCTGTTCGCTCTTGCGCATCACATAGTAGAAACGTGCCGCATCGTTGCCTACTTCCTTCCGCAGGTAACGCAGGGACACAAACTGGCCGGAGCGTGAGGACATTTGTACCATCTCGCCACTACGCCACAGGCTGACAAACTGCACCAGCAGCACCGTCAGTTTTTTCGAGTCAAAACCCAGTGCATCAATCGCTGCCTTTACCCGGGAAATATAACCGTGGTGGTCAGAACCCCAGATGTCAATCACTTCATCAAAACCACGCTGGAATTTGTTCAGGTGGTAGGCAATGTCCGCTGCAAAGTAGGTGGTTTGCCCGTTGGCACGTTTGACGACACGGTCTTTTTCATCGCCAAATTCGGTGGACTTAAACCAGATATTGCCGTCTTTTTCGTACAGGAAACCACGCTCCTGTAGCAATGCCAGTGCTTCAGTGATTTTGTCCTTTAAAGTTGCTTCGCTAAACCACTGGTCAAAATGCACGCCAAACTCGGCCAAGTCATCCTTGATGTCGTCCAGAATCACCTGCAGGGCAGTCTGGTGGAAAATCCGGTAGCCTTCTTCACCCAGCAATTGCTGTGCATTATGGATCAGACCATCAATATGCTTTTCCTTGTCACCGGACAGCAGTACCTTGTTGCCGTCCTTGTCCAGTTCAGCAGCATATGTGGCATCTTCCAGGACATTGCTGAATACGTTGGCCACAGATACGTTGTATTTTGCTCCATATTCGTCAAAAATTTTCCGGGCAATGTCAGTACGTACGTAATCACCAACATAAGCATTGGAAGGGAATACCAGATGCTGGCCGTTTAGTTCCAGATAACGCAAAAAGGTACTGGTGGCCAGAATATCCATCTGGCGACCGGCATCGTTTACATAGTATTCGCGTTGTACCTGGTGTCCAGTGGCTTCCAGCAGGTTAGCCACCGTCATGCCGTAGGCGGCACCGCGGCCATGGCCCACGTGCAGGCTGCTGGTCGGGTTGGCGGACACAAATTCCACCTGTACTTTTTTACCGGCAAAGGCCGTGCTGGTGCCAAAGCTATCGGCTTGTTGCAGGATCTGATCCAGTACGGCAAAACGCTGGTCGTCATTTAAAAAGAAATTGATAAAGCCTGGG
>JASLIR010000108.1 GCA_030152125.1 Alkanindiges sp. | reverse complement strand
CCGTCAACTGGTTTACACGCAGCTTTATCAACCTGTTTATCCTGTTTTTTCAGGCTGGTACGCGGGGTATGTGGGGGTTTCCCTATCTGTTTAAGCTGTATTATCGCTATATGATCCTGCCTTCACCAGCCGCCGCCGTACAGCGACAACGTATTATCGCCAGCGCCAGCGAAATTGCCCCCACCCTGCGTGATGCATGGCGCAGCTTTAAACAGCCAGAGGCGGACATACGCGCTGTGGCAACCAGTCTGGATATTCCCATCTGGTGTGCATGGGCCAAACAGGATAGAGTGATTCCCCTATGGATGTGCAGGCCAGCCATTAAACAGCTTAAGCAGGCACAACTCAGTACCTTTAGCGGCGGGCATTCGGCTTTTCTGGAACAGCCGGAGGCCTTTGTGGCGGGCTTACAGGATTTTATAAAAACCCTTGATGATGCTAAATCTGCTTGAGAATGTGCGGCGTGTTATAAACACCTTGCCTGTAAAACCAATTGCTAGTGCTTTACTGGCTGCCAGCCTACTGGCATGCCAGCAAGGTGATGACTCAGCCAGCAGCAAAGAACGCGCTAAAGAACATGCTGTGCAATTGCAGTTTCAGGCATGGTTAAAAAATCAGCCACCGCAGCAAGTTCAAGCCTACCAGCAATTATTGAGCAGGCATTTACAGCACCCACCTTCGCTGTTCGAGCTTACTTATAACAGTCACCCGGCCCCAAAAGATTGCTTATATGAACCGTTTGCCATGCCACCAGAAACGCTGTGGGCAAATATTATTCCCCCACTCAAGCTGCTGGAAGATTTAAGTCGCAGGCAAGTGATCACCCCCTACCATCTATCTTCAACCTACCGTGACCCAGCCGCCAATATATGTATTCGTGGTGCCAAGGCCAGTAAGCACCTGAGCAATACCGCCATCGACTTTCAGCTTGAAGATAGTGCTGCCAGTAATATACATGTGGTTGAACAGCGCTTATGCAGCTACTGGAAACAGTATGGGCGCAACCAAAAAATGGGCTTGGGAATTTATGGCAGAGGCCGCTTTCATATTGATGTACAAGGCTACAGAACATGGGGGCAAGATTATAAACGTGCCAGCTCTGCCTGTGTGCAATCGGGGTAAGTTGCTGAGTGCATCAATTAGTTATTAATCATTAACATCGTCGTGCTGCCACAGCTTCATTCTAAAGCTCATGATAGCCACGCCAAAAACACCCAGTAACACGCACAACAGATGCAGATGATCAACGCTGATCAAACCCAGCCACGGATTACCCTGCTTAAACGGCAATAACGGATTCATATCTCCGTGCATAATGGCATCCAGAGCAATATGCGAAAAGGTACCAAGGTAGGCGCTTAAAAAAGCCTCCTTATAAGTAACCGGATAATTTTTTACTTTTAGGAGTTGCAAGGTAAATTGAGTGATTGGCCTGCCAATCAGCGCAGCAATTGTACCAATTACCAACGCCCCACCCAATGTATGACTAATACCATGCAGTACTTGCTAGCCATAGATAATACCCAGTAGCGGTTCAATATCCATCAGCACCTGCGAGCCGGCAAAAATTAAAAAACTAACATGCCGTCCACCCAGTGCTTTAAAGGCTGCACCAGCGCCTAAATGTAAGGGTGTAACGGGCATTTTTTCTCCTTAATTTTTGGCTTTTACTATCTCTAGGTGTTAACAGCGAATGATTTTATAGCTTTAGAATTGTGGCTGAATAATCGTTTGCCCCTGTTCAAGCTGCATTTCAAATAACCTGCACTCGTGGTGGGTGCTTTGCAGGCATTCAATCAGCAACCGGGAATGCGTGGTTAGCCATATCTGGCTATAACGGCTGGCCTCTGCAATCAGTCGCGCCAAGGCAGGCAGCATATCTGGATGCAGGCTATTTTCCGGTTCATTCAGGGCAATAAACTGTGGTGGTCGCGGACTAAGCAAGGCCACTGCCAGGCATAAAAAGCGCAAGGTGCCATCAGAAAACTCATTGGCTGACAAAGGCCGTAAAATCTTGTCGCGCTGCATTAGCAAATGGAAAAAGCCCTGCTGTACCTCCACATAAAAATCGCTATCCGGAAAAGCCTGTGCCAGCACTTGCCTTAGCAGGTCATCATCCCCAATTTCAATAATAGTTTGAAAAGCCGCCGCCAGATTATGTCCGTCATCCGCCAGTACCGGAGCACGGAAACCTATTTGCGGCTGGCGCACCGCAGAACCGGACCACACCGCAAACTCATGATAAAAGCGCCACTGTTTAAATATCTCTCGCATTTGAGAGACTTCGGGATATAAATGAGGATCAGCCAGTTGCCCAAAGATGGACTCATTTTCATAAAGTGACGCAGTGTATGCTGTCTTCTCACCATGAATATTTTTCATAAAAACTGTCTGGTTTTTGCGCAGCATGATTTGAGCAGAAGGTCTTCTTTTATAACTGCTTAACCAAATGCTTTCCTCTTTAACAATAGGATCATATTTAAAAAAAGTAGCAGAATCAGGGGCCAAATCCGGATAGCCTAATTGTAGTTCATATTCAAAATGATCTGTGTCTACTGCCAGTACCATACGGCGTGCGCCCTTGGTTTTATCCCGCTTACCCATCTCACCCGCCCACATCATTTGTGGAAAGCCGCCTTCCTTTACCAGCGTTTGCGGTAACTGCCCCAAGGCTGCGTTATACAACAGGAACAATGCCTTGTATAAATTGGACTTACCAACTCCATTGGCGCCATAAATAATATTGAGCTGACCAAGCTCTACGTCCAACTGACGGATGGAGCGGAAGTTTTGTATTGAAATACTTTTTAGCATATGTATGTCTGGCTTATAGTTTATCCAAAAGGATATGCGATTTAATCAGCTTTGACAGCGCATCCGCCTGCGCCAGCACCATCAGATGACCACCCTGCGCCACAGTCATATGCGGCTTGCAGTACCTCGCCGGCAATACCTTGTCGTGTGTACCATGAATATGCACAGCATGCGGATGAAGCTGAGTATTGTCCCAGCCCAAGATTGCACCCAGCGCCCATTTTAAAAAGACAGGATCAGTTTCCCGGATAATCCGGCCTAACAGCTGTTTTTCCTGTAGCGTATTCACCCCAAACAACCATGCCAGTATAAAAAGCGGGCATTTGATAAATAATTGCACAGGCAAAAGGTGATGCAGCTTTAAATAACCTAGTAAACGGCAATAAAATGGAATGTCCTGCCGGGTTTGGGCACTGGAAATAAGAATAATTTTTTTAACATCAACCAGCTTTGCAACTTCACATGCCAGCATACCACCAAAGGATACCCCTATCAGAATCGGCTGCTGATGCCG
>JASLIR010000075.1 GCA_030152125.1 Alkanindiges sp. | reverse complement strand
GGCGGCTTGCCCCAATGCCTGTGCGGTTTGCTGGCGTATGGCAAAGTCAGGCGAATAAAAGCCGGAAATATCTACCAGCGGCAGGCTTTTAAAGTTGGTATGTACAGGGGATGCAGCAGATAGGCTAACAGTTGACATGATGAGTGCTCGCAGCAAGTTTAAACTTGTGCTGGCCGTCCAGCGTGTCAACATATCGCATTTAAGCCGTAGCCTAAGGTGGCGATGATGTAAGAAAGCACATCGACATAGCTGACCTGCCTGTGGATTATATAGGCTGTCAGTAGCAGCGAATGTTTTGGGCCGTCCCATGTGGTTGAGTGTTTTTTAACATGTAAAGATAGTGCTGTCAAATCAAAAAATATCTTAACTTATTGTATATAAATAAATTAATTGCGCTTATTTGGTGCTGTGTGGTTTATTGTGGTGCACACAAGTGCACCATTATGGTGGTTGTGGTATTACTGCTATCTATTTGGGTAATACTGTTTTTCTAATAAACAGTTTATCAAATCAGTAGCTTAACTGCCTGTAAAAAGTTGGCGCGTCCTTTGCATTATTCAGACTATATTGTGAGAGTGCATGGATTTTTTGCTACTTAATCAGCGCCTAAAATCCTTGTAGAAGCAATTCATCAGGCTTTTGTTGTGATAACAAGGTTTGATATGGGTGGGGAAGGTGGCAGCCAAAACTGCCTTCACCGCCAAAATTAAAGTCCGCTAGGGTTCCGGTGTGGTGAACGGCACGTAAATCACATGACTGGTCCGAGAGCAGACGGTTCATTATTTATTCGCCCGAATAAATCTGGACTACACGGCGGGACAAAAGCCCGGGAGACGAAACACATGTGTTGCTGTGTGTACTCTCTTGCGTCTTTTAATTCTTGTGGTGGAGTCCTGTGTATGTCTAATTCCGCATTTCCCAATAGTTTTCATAGTGATGTTGCCCTGTGGCAGGAACTGCTGCCCGGTGGTTGTCACTGGTCTGGCCGTATCCGTCGCGGCACCGTATTACAGTTTACCGCTTTAGAAGCCAACGCTAACTTGTCCGCGCTGTTTTTTAATGCCGAAGAAAAGCTGGAACGCTACAACATGCCGGATAGCTTAAAGGCGCAGCATACGGCTTTTTTAACCGCTGGGCATGTCTGTTATTCCGACTTGGGGCGTATCCTGTGCTCTGTGGTACGTGATGATACCGGCTGGATTGATACGATTTGTGGCCTGAGTGATGCGGCCAATATCCGCCAAAAATACGGCGCAAACACCTTTGGCGATTCACGTAATAGCATGTACCGCAATGGCCGTGATGGCCTGCTGATTGAACTGGAAAAATGGGGCTTGGCCGCGCGTGATCTGGTGGCTAACCTTAACCTGTTTAGCAAAGTTACTGTGAGTGAAATAGGCAGTTTGCAGTATCAGGCCAGTCATAACAAGGCGGATGATGTGATTGAACTGCGCTTTGACATGGACACCTTAGTAGTTCTTTCTGCTGCACCACACCCTTTAAGCAGTGCCGAAACTAATTCCCCGTCACCTGTACGTCTCACGGCTTACAAGGCTTTGCCTGTAGCCGCAGATGATATTTGTCGAACTTCCTGTGAGCAGAATACGCGCGGTTTTTTAAACAACGCGCGCTATTTTGGCGATCTTTAAGCATACGCACAACAAACACAAGGAGAAGACAATGAGCATTCAATTAAAAGACAGTAATCTGATTGCAGCTGCTGCGGTACTGAATGAAGTGTGCCCGGCAGGTGAGGCTTGGATGGGCTTGGTTAAAAAAGGCCAGACTTTCCGTATCGTAGACCTGGAAGGCAATCAGGCAGTAGATACCATTTTCTTTAATGCGGCAGACCCTAACGAGCGTTATAGCGTGCCGCATACCCTGACATCCTCCGGCCAGCTGTATCTGGGCCTGGGTTCGGTGCTGTATTCCAGTGAAAACCGGGTGATGGCCACCATCACCGCAGACACCTGTGGCCGCCATGACACACTGGGTGGTGCCTGTTCCTGCGAAAGCAATACGGTGCGCTACGCCATGGAAAAGCGCCCGATGCACAGTTGCCGTGACAATTTTATGTATGCGCTGGCAAACCATCCAATCGCAGAAAAAAGTGGGCTTAAAACCCACCACATTAGTGCCAATATCAACTTTTTTATGAATGTGCCGGTGAGCAGTAACGGGCATTTAACCTTTGCTGATGGTATTTCCGGCGCTGGAAAATATGTTGAAATGCAGGCCGAGATGGACTTGATCGTGCTGATTTCAAACTGCCCACAATTGAATAACCCCTGCAATGCCTATAACCCGACCCCGATTCAGCTGCTGGTTTGGGATGCCGAAAATGATAGTGCAACGACTGGCAAGGCAGGAGCTTAAGCATGTTTAACAAAGTTTTGATTGCCAACCGGGGTGCCATTGCCTGCCGTATTATCCGTACCCTGAAACAGCTGGGTATTCAGTCGGTGGCTGTGTATTCCGAAGCAGATAAGGATGCCCTGCATGTTAGCCTGGCGGATGAAGCGGTGTGTATTGGTGCAGCACCTGCCAAAGAAAGCTATTTAAAAGCCGATAAAATTTTAGAAGTGGCGAAGCAGGTGGGTGCACAGGCCATTCACCCCGGTTATGGTTTTTTATCGGAAAACGCGGCTTTTTCTGAGGAATGCGAGGCGGCTGGCATCCAGTTTATTGGGCCAACCGCTGAACAGATGCGCCTGTTTGGCTTAAAGCATACCGCGCGGGAGCTGGCCTTAAAAAGTAATGTGCCTTTGTTGCCTGGCAGCAGCCTGTTGTCTGGTGTGGAAGAGGCCAGACAGGAGGCCGAACGTATTGGCTATCCATTAATGCTGAAAAGTACCGCTGGTGGTGGTGGCATTGGTATGCGGCTGGTGTGGAACGAAACCGAGCTGAATGATGCCTATACATCGGTGTCGCATCTGGCGCAAAACAACTTTAAGGATGCCGGGCTGTATCTGGAAAAATATGTACAGCATGCACGGCATATAGAAGTACAGGTGTTTGGTGATGGCAAGGGCCGGGTGCTGGCATTGGGAGAGCGCGACTGTTCGGTACAACGGCGTAACCAGAAAGTGATTGAGGAAACCCCGGCACCGCACATCAGCGATGCACAGCGCCGGAACTTGCAGGAAACAGCTATCCGTTTAATGCAGTCGGTCAGCTACCGTTCCGCGGGTACGGTTGAGTTTGTGATGGATGCCGACAGCAACGAGTTTTACTTTCTGGAAGTAAATACCCGCTTGCAGGTGGAGCATGGTGTAACCGAGGAAGTGACAGGCACTGACTTGGTGGCATGGATGGTATTGCTGTCCAGTGGGGATTTTGTACTGCCAGCTCAAGCGCCCAAGGCACAAGGGGCGTCCATTCAGGTGCGTATTTATGCCGAAGACCCCGCACGTAATTTCCAGCCTTCTTCCGGTGTGCTGACGCAGGTCGAGTTTTCCAGCGCCGCACGGGTGGAAGCAGCAGTGCAGCAGGGTTCTAACGTACCGCCATTTTATGACCCCATGGTGGCCAAGGTAATTGTGCATGCGGCTGACCGTGAACAGGCGATTGCCAAACTGCGTGCTGCGCTGGACGATACCCGGCTGGCTGGTATTGAAACCAACCTGGACTATGTAAAAGCGATTCTGGCGGGTGAGGTATTCCAGCAGGGCCGACAAATCACCCGTTATTTAAATGATTTTGTATGGCAGGCCAAGCGGGTAGAAGTATTACAGGCTGGTGTACAAACGGCGGTACAAGACGAAACCGGGCGCCTGGGTTACTGGAACGTGGGCGTACCACCATCTGGTGCCATGGATGCCTTAAGCCTACGTATAGCCAATCGCCTGCTGGCGAATCCGGCCAATGCAGCAGGGCTGGAATGTACCATGACCGGCCCAACCCTGAAGTTTCATACCGACAGTTTAATCTGTATC
>JASLIR010000039.1 GCA_030152125.1 Alkanindiges sp. | reverse complement strand
CGGCTATAACGGAGTAGCTCGGCATCAGATAAATCCTCAACCAGCTTTACAGGCGTGATGTCTGTCATATTGATATATCAAACCGATCTGTCATTTGAATAGCACCCTAGGGTTACCCGGTCCTGCTGACCGTAATCCTGTACAGTGTACACCTGACCAAAGCCTGCGCTTGTGAATAATTGACGTACCTGTGCAGCCTGATCGTAACCATGCTCCAGCACCAGCCAGCCTTTATCAGCAAGCCACTGTGGCGCATCAGCAATAATCTGCGCGATATCCGCCAGGCCGTGCTGCTTCGCCACTAATGCCGTAATGGGTTCATGTGTGAGCAAAGGCAAATGCTGGTCATCAGGGTCAATATAGGGCGGGTTGGAAACGATCAGTTCAAACTGTTGTCCCAATTGCTGCCCAGATTGCTGAGAGTAATCTGCCAATGCAGCAAACCAGCTGCCCTGTTTAAAACTCACATGGCCTAACTGATGGCGCTGGGCATTCTGCCTGGCCACCTGTAAGGCAGCTTCTGAGAAATCAGTCGCGGTAACCTGCCATTCTGGCCGTTCCGCTGCCAGTGACAGCGCAATCGCACCCGTACCGGTGCCTAAATCCAGCACACGAATGGGGGACTGTGCAGCAAACAGGCTTAAGGCTTCTTCTACCAGCCGCTCAGTATCCGGGCGGGGAATTAAGGTAGCCGGGTTAACCAGTAAATCCAGCGTCCAGAAGGCCTGATGCCCTACAATATAGGCCAGAGGTTCACCCTGCTGCAAACGCTGCAAGTCAGCCTGAAACTGCTGATATTGCATCTCTGTTAACAGCTGGTCCGGGTACATTCTTAAATACACCCGGTTTTGTTGCAGCACCTCTAGCAACAGCAATTCAATCTGCTGCATGTCCAGCGCATGTTCAGCCGGAATTAACTGAGCCACAGTTAACTCAGCCGTAGTTAAGGGTTGCTCTGCAATAGATTCAGGCTGTACTGCATGCTGGCTAAAATCTGTTTTTGCCTGCTGCAATGCCTGGGCAATGCTGATCATCCACCATTTTCCTGTGCCAGCATGGCCAGCTGGTCAGCCTGATATTCACGGTGCAGGCTGTCCAGCAAATCATTCAGGTCGCCTTCCATCACGGCTTCCAGCTTGTACAGGGTCAGGTTAATACGATGATCCGTTAAACGCCCCTGCGGGAAATTATAGGTACGAATACGCTCGGAACGGTCACCGGAACCCACCAGGTCACGGCGCATTTCGGTATTGGCAGCATGCTGGGCAGAACGCTTGGCATCCTCAATACGTGATACCAAAAGTGCCATGGCCTTGGCTTTGTTCTTGTGCTGGCTACGCTCATCCTGACAGGCCACTACCGTGCCGGATGGAATATGGGTGATACGCACTGCGGAATCGGTTTTGTTAATGTGCTGACCACCTGCCCCGGATGCGCGGTAGGTATCAATACGCAAATCAGCCGGGTTAATTTCTACGGTGTGGTCGGTGTCCACTTCCGGCATAATTGCCACAGTACAGGCCGATGTATGCACCCGCCCCTGCGATTCAGTTTCCGGTACACGCTGTACCCGGTGCGCGCCACTTTCAAACTTCAGGCGACCATACACACCCTCGCCTTCTACACGGCAAATGATTTCCTTATAGCCACCGTGCTCACCAGCATTTTCTGACAACACTTCAATACGCCAGCCAACAGTTGCTGCATAACGGCTGTACATACGGAACAGGTCACCGGAAAAAATTGCGGCTTCATCGCCACCCGTACCGGCACGAACCTCCAGAAAAGCCGCATGGCTATCATTCGGGTCTTTGGGGATCATCAGGATATTAAGCTGCTGTTCCAGACTCACGATGCGCTGTTTGGCTTCCTGTAATTCTTCTTCGGCCAGCTCTTTAAACTCGGGGTCAGATTTCATTGCCTCAGCAGTTTCACAATCCTGCTCGGCCTGGCGGTAGTTTTTCCATACCTGGGTAATTTCTTCCAGCTCACTGTGCTCTTGCGACAGCTTGCGGAAACGCTGGTTATCCGAAATCACACCGGGATCAGCCAGCAGTGCATTCAGCTCCTCATGACGGTCAGTCAATTGATCGAGTCTTAAACGGAGTGAAGCCTTCATGATAATTTCCGCGCAGCAAAAGGTAACAGCAATTTTGAGAGGGCGTAGTCTGCCATAGCCACACCCCCAGCGCAAATTTCCTTGGCCTGCATTGCTGTCGCTGGGGAGCTTAGGAAAACCACTTGGGCGCAATCAGGCGCGTTACTTGAAATAAGTCTCTTAAACTTTCTTATAGCTGAAACGACTTATGAACTCATTTTCCCGTAGCGCTGATAATCATTAAAGTAGAAGACCACCACTTTTTTATCAATGACCACCGGATAAAACAGCTCATAGTTCCCATTACTCGCTTCAAAACGGCTTTCGGTAGTTTTTCCTGCAAATACGTCATTTAAATAGGCACGTTGCGCCTGGCTGGCAGAAAACAGGTAATTAATCTTACGTAGCTCCTGCCCCTCTTTATTGTCATCATGCACTGAACGCCATGATGTACTGCGATTAAAACCGAGTATTACCGGGCGACCATCTATATGATCCTGCATCAGCAGGGAAAGCTCATCTACCGTACTGTCAATTTTGGCAATCATCTCTAACTGCCGGTTAAGCTCTACAACAGCTTCACGGGAAAAAATAAAATTATTGGTGGCCTGAAGCGTATTCTTGTTTTCCTCTACCAGCGTGCTCGCCATATTGAGCAATAGGCGTTTTTTCTCGTAACGGGTATAAGCATCCCCGGCAAACATGCCACCAGCAATTAAAACAAATGACAATCCTACTGTGCCAAGTATGAGCAACTTTTGCCGGGCACTCATTAATGAACTGGCCAGTGAGGTATTGGTTAAACTGCTGGTCAACTTTTCCAGAGAAGCAGCGATACGGGTTATATTCAGCATCAGGCTAACCATCAGCGTGCCAGCCATTAAAGCCAATAGTCCCAGCACACTCATTAAAAAAGCTTCGGTAAGATGTGCTTTAAATACTTTCAGGCCAAATACCGTATTCACCATAAAAATAAATACCCAGTAAATAAGGCATACCACCGCAATAATGCCGATCGCATTTGCCCAGTTTACAATTTTGGTTTTATTCATGTATTCAATCCTACTGTTATCACAACATGTTTTTACGCCGCCCATCTTAGCAAAAAATGCCCTATGCGGCACCTAAACCCTGTTTGCCGCCCCAGCACACCAACAGGAATAGCAGTACGCAGGTGCCTTATTGCTTAAAAATCCGATTACAAAACCACTAAACTTAAGAAAATAACACCAATAAAAATGCCAACCACGACCTATAAATGAAGTTTTATTTTTCACTTTTTTATAAATAGTCTATATTAAACAATTAATTAATCAAACGTAAACAAATATTACCTAAGCATAACAGCACCGGTTTACTCAACGCTATAGCATAGGCATCAAGATCAGCACGTCTGATAGCGAGGAAATTGTAATGAACAAAACCATGTCTGTAATTTTAGCTGGCGCGTTGTCAGCAACGGGTATGCTGGGTGTAATTAATACAGCACAGGCTGACAATACTGGCCGTGTGGCTGCTGCGGGCGCCTTAGGTAGTGTGGTTGGTGCAACGGTTGGCCGCCAGGTCGCTGGGGATCAGGGCGCCTTAATTGGCGCAACCCTGGGTGGTGCCGGTGGTTCAGCGGCAGCCAGTAACCGCGACAACCGCAAGGAAAGTGCTATTGGTGGTGGTGTAGGCGCTGCTGGTGGTTATGTGGTTGGCCGTAATACCAATGTGCAAAATGGCGACCTGATTGGCGCTGCCTTGGGTGCTGCCGGTGGCGCAGCTTTAGGTCATAAAATTTCTACTGACAAGGCTGAAGATAAACAGGCCCGTCAACTGGCCGAACGCCGCCGTGAAATTGCCGCCCGCCGCAACCAGATTCGCAACGAGCGCTATTACTGGCAACCAGCGGGTTATACCGTGAAACATAAACACAAGCATAAACATCACCACAATCATTAAGCGTGATGTTAAAACAAAAAAAGCATGGCTATTGCCATGCTTTTTTGTATCCACTCATGCCACCGGTATAAAAGGCTAAATGACTTATTTAGCAGCCTGCTCTGCCAGCCATGCAGCAAACTGCTGCTTCTCCTGCTGGGTAGCATTGCTCCATAACTGTTTTAACTGGGCTACATTAGAGCCAGCTACGACAGATGCTGCCGTTGTGGTTACTGCACTCACTGGCGCAGCTACTGTAGTTGCCACAGGTGCTGTATACGCTGGTCTTGTCGGCTTGGTATCCTGCCGCAAATCAAACACACGGCCAAACAAGCCACTACCCAACCAGGATTTTGGTGTGCTGTCCACACCCTGCTGCTGCGCCACCACATTACCCGCAGCATCAATAACTGCAATAACTGGCTGCTTTACATAGTCTTTGGCAATATCAAAATTTTTCGGCGGGTTAACCAGTTGCAGGCGGTAGGTTTGACCATCCTGCAAAGTAACAGGCACAGTCACTGCACCAGACTTCAGGATATCGTGGTTACCATCAGTTTGCTGGAAAAACTGCTCGTAACGTACTGTAATGTTATGCTGACCAGCATCCAGTTTATAAGTTGTAGTTTTCCCTCTCAGCAGGCCGGCATTCACTTCTTGATCATCCAGTGCCAGTACAGGAATTTCTTCTGGGGTTAGCAAAGTTACTTCGGCATGCACTACACTCATTGC
>JASLIR010000375.1 GCA_030152125.1 Alkanindiges sp. | reverse complement strand
CGAATATCCTCTCGTTCCGGCCAAATAATCAGCACGATGCAGATAACATTTGCCCTATGCGGCTATATGCCGAAAAAACCGAAGCACTTAAAAATCTAATCGAACCGGCATTAAACCTAGAAAAAAACAAAATATTAAATATATTTAAAAGAGTACAAGCATGAACAACTACGACTACTATCTCATTATCGACTTTGAGGCCACCTGCTGTAACCACGGCACAGTGCCCAAACAGGAAATGGAAATTATTGAATTTGGCGCAGTGATGCTACAACGCAGCAGCATGCACATTGTAGATGAATTCCAGTCCTTTATCCGGCCGGTACGCAACCCACTGTTAACACCATTTTGCACCGAACTGACCACGATTACCCAGCAGGATGTTGATACCGCACCGGATTTTGCAACCGTGATTGCATCACTCAGGAAATGGTTAGCACCCTATAGCAACTATGTGTTCTGCTCGTGGGGGGATTATGACCGCTACCAGCTGGATAAAGACTGCAATTACCATCAGGTGGCCTATCCCCTTGCTTCCGGGCATATCAACGTGAAAAAACGCTTTTCCGAAGCACAGGGCCTGCGCAGAAAACTTGGCTTAGGCAAAGCGATTAATCTAATGGGGCTTAACTTTAGCGGCACCGCCCACCGAGGCATTGACGATGCCAGAAACATTGCCGCACTCATGCCGTTTATTATTGGTGTGGATGCGGCAAATTAACGCTGTAGCACTTGTTAACGCTGTAGCACCCTGGGATTATCTTCACCAAAAATCTGCTGGCGTAATTCCAGTAATCTGGCATCAATCATACGGTGCTGCTCCGCGCGGTCAGGCGTTGTAGTACTGACTTCGCGGACAATTTTATCCGCGGCCAAGGTATAGGCCTGCAACTGCTGCTGTTCCTGTGCAGTTGGCGGTCGTTCATTCGCTGCATTTAGCTGGCGTAGCTCCTGCCAGATGGAAAAGTTTAATGCTTCCAGCCGGTTGGCATCAGTCTCCATATACGGGGTCAGTTGCTCAATCTGCTGAAAGGTTTCACGCACTCCCGCACCAGCTTGTACCGACTGCTTTAAACGCGCTACCAGTTGCGTGGCGGCCTGCTGCCTTTCTTCTGCAGGCAGGCTGTCAATCTGCTGGCTTAGCTGCTGAATTTCATCCGACAGCGCTGTAGTGGAAGTGTTCTGAACTTTCATGACGGTATTCTCGCGGGCCGGTGTAGCTGGTGATGCTGCTGCCGGGTGTGCTGAAGCTAAAGGTTTTTCCTTGGCAGTACTCCCTACCATTGGGGCCAGCAGGTAAAGCAACCCAGCCAGCAGCAGTACAAAGACAGCTGCGGCGATACCCCATGTTCTTGCAGGCTTCATCGTGTCGCACTCTCCCCTGCGTTAATCCGGCACAGCATCTTTATCCACACCCGCCAACAACCTGCATCCGGTTGCATCAGGTAAAAGGAACATTCAGCAAAGGATCAGTTTTGCCCTGCAGGCCATTTTCCACATGCCCGGCATAACGCTGCAAAAAGTAACTGCCGTTCATAATAGTAAAATCGTACCAGCCCTGGTTGGAAACCAGATTCCATAAATCCCCAATGCTCTGGTTTGGCTGAATACTAAACTGGCGGGTTACGGTGCTGCCATAGTTCTGGTTGGCCTGTACCGTAATGGTACACACAGTACTGGCAGTATTCTTGTACAGCAGTTCAATATTGCCATTGGCCTTGTAGGAAACCGTGATTTCCGGCTCGGCAGACTGACTATTGATGCTGCCACGGAACTCGCGGTAAAAACCGTTTGGCCCACGCACCTGAAAACTATAGTTACCACTACTGTCAATCAGGTAGGACACATCATCGCTCACGGTTTTACCCAGGCTGGTAGCATTGGCCTGCGTTACCAGATAACTGGTCACGGTGTAGTAGCGCGGGGTTGTGCCATTGGCAGGGTGCATCTGGAATACCGCTGCCGACTTGCCTTGCGGATTGCTATCCAGTACACAGCCTTCATTGGTCAGCTTCAGCGTTAACTTGTGGGTAGTCTTGTTTACAATCAGGTCGGCATACAGTTTATACGGTACAGCCAATGCAGTACGCTGGCCGACTTCCTGCTTGGGCAAGCCACTTGGCGGATAAGACCAGTAATCCGGCTTTTTATAATAATACTGGTTGTTGTAGGCATCCAGCATACGGGTGTTGGCCTGCGGAATATTGGTCAGGTTGCTACTGACCGTGCTGTCAGTTTGCCCTTTAAAATCAAATAAGGAAGTTAAGTCACCACACACGGCACGGCGCCATAGCGAAATATTGCTTTCCACCACACCAAAACGGCGCTCCAGAAAACGCAGTACCGAGGTATGGTCAAACACTTCCGCACTGACCTTGCCACCTTTGGACCATGGGGAAATAGCCAGTAAAGGCACCCGGTGGCCCAGGCCGATTGGCAACTGGCTGCTGGATTCAATTTCACCAGCCGTGCTGACAGTAGAAATGCCGGTGCCTGCCTTCCATGGTGGAACTGCTGCAGAAACATGGTCATAAAAGCCGTCACCTTCATCATAATTGATGATAAATACGGTTTTGGCCCACACCGCCGGATTACTGGTCAGTGCTTCCAGAATCTTGCAAACGTAATACTCACCAAAGGATGGCCCCCACCACGGATGCTCGGAATAGCAGTAAGGCGCTACAATCCACGACACCTGTGGCAGCGTATTGCTTTGCACATCCTGACGTAACTGGTCTACCCCACGTGCCAGCATGGAACGCTTATATAAATCGGAGCTGGTGCTGGCATTCTTAAAGTTTTTGAACCAGGCCAGTGCATTACAGTCATAGTTATTTTTTTCCTGTATGTCGTACTTGGTAAAGGGGTTGACATACAGCGACCATAGGGAAGAAGACTTATAGCCACCTTCCTGATAAATACGCCAGTTTACCCCTGCCGCACTTAGGCGTTCGGGATAGGTTGTCCAGTCCAGGGTACCACTGGCACCAATAGTACCATCGCCCATGGTATTGGAAATATTCACCCCGCTACCATCACCTGTAGGCGCTGCACGGCCAGTCATATGGTACAGGCGGTTCGGGTTGGTTGGCCCCATCATGGACTGGTGGTAAGCCTCGCAAATGGTGAAGGAGTCCGCCAGTGCATGGTAATAAGGGATATCTGCCCGCTTAAAATAACCCATGGCCGATGGATACTGGATTTCCATCCACTTATCATTGCGGCCCTCATTCCATACTGCATGGAAAGGCGACCAGTCGTGGTACTGCGAGGCCTCCCACTGTGCGTAGGTCACTTTGGTATCCCAGTGATATGGGGAATAATTGTTGTTGTTATAATATTGATACCAGACCGGCTTGCCATCCTGACGCTTGAGTACACGTGGGTCATTAAAGCCGCGTACACCATTCAGGCCACCAAAATAATGGTCAAAAGAACGGTTTTCCTGCATCAGGATTACCACATGCTCCACATCCTGAATGGTACCCGTGACAACATTCGGCTCTACCGCCAGCGCACGGCGCATGGTCTCAGGAAACAGTCCGGCTGCACCAAGCAATGCTGCCAACTGCGCGCTATTTCCTATAAACTTGCGGCGATCATAGTTGTTATCTGACACGGTATGCCTCGGAACAGCTTATCAAAGATGGTGAGCATTCTAGGAAAAGACTGTTGCGGCGCCATTTAAGCCTAATGAAGCTTGAGTGACAGTCAATATTACATAAATCTCATATTGATGAGTTTTCGTGCAATTATTTACATTTACAATATAAACATGAGCTTAGGCTTACAATGTAAAACTGCTAACCATGTATCAGCAGTTGTTTAAAAGGATAGTATGAACAAAAAAGACATTCTGAAATTGCTGGATTTATTTGTTGAATATCAGCATCTGGATGATATTGCCCTGGTTGCCCAGTTACAGCAGGAAGGCTTTGCACAGGCTGATGCGGAGCGCTGCGTGGCGTTTTTCCCGGTTGCCTTTGGCCGCGTGGTGATTGAAAAAATGGCTAAAGTGAACTTTAGCCAGCATTATAAGCTTAAAGAAGAGCTGTATGCGTTTGAACATCCGCTGGCAGAAGAGCCCATTTACCAGATGGCAGTTAAACTGGCCACCACGGGTTTTGATCGCAGTAAAGTTAGAGCCGAAACCTTTCAGGTAATTATTAACCGTAGTGCCGAAGTGATGGCGGTGAATAAGGCACTTAACCAGCATGTAGATGTGGATGGCAGCAACCTGAATCTGGTGTTCTGGGGCTACCAGACACTGGGCACAAAAGCTGCCGAAGAAGAAGCACGCTCAAACCGCCGATAATTTAAATCAGGGGAACTTTGCAAAATTTACACCGATACGCTGCCAGGCATAAACTCGCTATACAGTAGACGTACTTCATAACAGGAAAGACCCAAAACTACAGCGCATAAAAATTAGCCAGCACGCTACCATAAATTCTGTAATCCTGTTTTGGACGTTTGATTAAACAGCCCAAATCATGCAGCAGCCTAAAATTCTGATGAGGAGGATTTAACCATGGCCAGGCAAATTGATATCAACGAACTTAGGCCACATGCCGAAGTCGTAGGATCTGATTTACAACACGTTGGTAAAGTTGACCATCTGGAAGGTTCAGATCAGTTAAAGCTGGAACGGCACGATGCGGAAGCCGACAACATGCACCACCTTATTCCGCTGGAATGGATCGACTCCATTCGCAATGGTAAAGTGGTACTAAACAAGTCTGCCGCAGATGCCAAACGCCTTTGGCAAACTATTTAGCGGGCAAACCATGTAACCGGGTAGCAAATGCCCTTATAAACCCTAGCCATCTTTTGTCAGGAGCCTTTTGTTAGGCATCTTTCAAAGGATGGCTTCATTATTTAGTACACTGAAACCATAAGCCCCTTGTCATCCGCATGTAAATCCTGTGATATTCAATGTCCATGGGTAAATACAATATACACATACAATGACAGACTCTTTTTCTCAGACACTTGGCTTTTCTCAACGCTACCTGAATAAAATTGGTTTTAGTGGCTCTTTTACACCAGACCTGCATCACTTAAAACAATTGCTGGCATTGCATCTGGCCACTTTTCCCTTTGGCAATCTGTCCTCTTATGCTGGGCAGCCGGTATCTGCCAATATGGATGACATTGCCAATAAACTGCTGGACCAGCAGCGCGAAGGCTATTGTATTGAGCACAGCTCCCTCACCCGTACGGTACTAACAGAACTGGGCTATCAGGCCAGAAACCTGCTGGGCAGGGTGTATTACCAAAAAGTGCATCTGGTCACCCCACCACTGAGCCACCTGGTAACCGTGGTCACGCTGGATGGGCAGGATTACCTGTTTGACCCCGGCTTTGGCGGCATGACCCCAGCGGGTGTAATTTCCTTCGCTGTGGGCGATACCGCCCAGCAAACACCACTGGAAGCATTCCGGCTGATTAAAGTTGCAGATAGCGGGCTGGATATACATACGCTTACCGGCATGAGCGTTATGCTACAAGCCAACATCCGGGGTGAATGGATTCATTTATACGCCCTGAACCCGCAAACCGCTGTGGCAGCAGCAGATGCAGCCACCAGTAACTGGTACACCTCCACCTCGCCAAACTCGCTGTTTACCCAGCAGCTGATGCTGGCACGGATTAAGGATAATCAGCGCATCACCCTGCTGGGCACCACCCTGCGTACCCACAGCAAGCAGGGTTCCAGCACACAACAACTGCAATCCTTTACCGAGTTTAAGCACACTGTTGAACAGGTACTGACCATTAATACTGCGAATGTGGATTTGCAGGCCATTTATCAGCGCGTGTTAGATACACCGCAGCAAACCTAAGGCTGGGTTTCCGCCAGTCTTAGACTGGGCGTGGCCTTTCCATGGCAATGCTGGA
>JASLIR010000320.1 GCA_030152125.1 Alkanindiges sp. | reverse complement strand
TGTGGCCTGGCAATATATCCCTCAGCGGCGCTCGGCAACTGTTCCAGGCACGCTTTGGAGCATACGTGCACCAGCAATGGCAACACATCCGTTGCCACCCATAAAGACAGCCATAACTGATTCAACTGACCTAATGCTGGCTTTGACTGACAAACACTACACGTTGCCCGCTCACGGTATAAATCCACCGGATTACCTTTTAAGCGCGGAAACGGTGGACGATATTTTTCATTACCGTACAAGGCGCGGGTACTCACCGTACTTTCCTTTAGATTCTGACAACGGGTGATTTCATAGGGGAACCAGTGCAAACGGTACGATGTATAAGGTGTAAACTCCTCCAGCGCCGTCATGTCACCAATTTCCGGCGGTATCCATGTCAGGTTACTGCCATACAGCAGCAAATGCTTTACGTCTTTTAATCTGGCAATGTCTGCTGGTAAGGTTTCAATGCTTGCCCATGCAGCATTACCCAAATCTTTAGCAGGTTCAAATACCTCACGCTTATCTTTTACTGCGTCATCAATCAGGCTTAATAAATCCTGCCATTGCGGTGTCGTTTTATCCTGCTGGTCCGGATGCACAACCAGCTCGGACAACCATTTTTTGGGGGTGTAACAGGGGTCAAAACAGTCACAGCCTTTGCGTAAAATCGGAGTACTGGTTTGATTGCTATAAATATTGGAATACACGTTATTGTTCCTTTAATTATTGCTCCTTTAGTTTTCTTTATTTAATCTCCAGCCATTTTGTATCACCAATCGTTTGCTATACCAGGAAAATGACCACCGGATGGCCAGATAATAAATAGCACTAATCACCAATAGCACAATTACAAAGCATATAACCCAGATAGAAGATAAGGAAAATAAGGTGTTAAATAACCACTGGCGTTCTTTCTCAGAAAAAATAAAGAAGGACGCCAATAAGACCAGAACAAAAGAAACCAGAAAAGAGATACCCAAAGCACCTAATGCATAGGCTTTGCGTTCAGAGAGCTTAGGCTGTCGCTGCTGGTCTTTTACAAAGGAAGCAGCCGCTGCAAAACTGGATGCCAAGGCTGCAACCATATCAAAAGAACCATTTATATCCAGCCCGTAAGTGATCAATGCAATCAGAATCATTAGACCGGCGTACCATGCAGCATATGTCAGGACATATTTTTTCATTCGTCTTCTCTAAAAGTAGTATTTTGATATTTATTCAGTTTTATAAATCCTACCGGAAATTTTTTAGGATATCCAGAGCAAAATACTATCAGAATGACACGGGCCTAAGCCCATACCACCAGCACCGCACCCAGCATCACCAGCCATAAACCGGCATGGTCGGTCTTTACCAGTTTTTCCTTAAAAAACAGCAGGGAAATCATCAGGGTAAATAACACTTCCACCTGCCCCAGGGTTTTTACCAACGGGACGGACTGCAAGCTCATGGCACTAAACCAGCCCATGGAACCTAAAAAGCTGGCCAGGCTCACCCTTGCAGTTAAGCCTTTACGCTGCTTCATGGCAATTAGGGTTTGCGGGCTTTTTAAAGACAGCCATACCAGCAATAGTATGTTTTGTAAGGTAATCGTCCACAGTAACACCCATGCTGCACGGTGCAAAAATGGCAAGGGGGTCAACTCAAGGCTGGCTTGGCGTACCATCAGCGATGCAATGGCAAAGCACAGGCCACTACCCAGCCCTGTCCATAAGGTAGGCCAGGATAAATTGGCCATGGAGCGGGCACCACTCAGTAAAAATACCGCGATAGAACCTATCAACACACCCAGCCAGCCCAACAGCGATAAATGTACCCCCAGCAAAGCCACGCCTATCAGCGCCGCCAGAATGGCTTCACTTTTGGCCAAGCCCACCCCAATGGCATAATTCTTTTGCTGGAACAGCTTGACCATCAGCACCGTGGCCATAATCTGGCTCACTGAAACAATACCAATATACAGCCAGAAACGCCCACCAAACTCGCTTACCGGAAATGAAACTGCCACCGGCTGAAAATGGTACAGCGCCCATAAATAAAATAGCGCTAATGGCGTAGCACCAACAAAACGCGCCAGTGTTACCCCATAAGCATCCACTGTAGTGCTAAGCTGCTTTTGAAAGGCATTGCGCCAGGCCTGCATAAAGGCAGCCATGATGGTTAAAAAAATCCAGCTCACGATAACTTCTTGGTTAATTTATAAAAATAAATTTTTTTATGAAGCATTTACTGAATCTCCAGCATAAACGTCACCGGGCCATCATTCAGCAGCGATACCTGCATATCAGCACCAAACTGGCCGGTTTGAACGCTGTGATGCATGCCTTTGGCCTGCTGCACCATCTGCTCAAACAGCTCACTGGCCTGTGCAGGCGGCATGGCTGGGCCAAAATCCGGGCGTAAGCCCTTACGGGTTTCTGCCATCAGGGTAAATTGCGACACCAGCAGCAAGCCACCATTTATCTGGCCAACATTTAAATTCATGCGGCCAGTATCATCTTCAAATATCCGGTAAGCCAGAATCTTTTGCAGCATTTTTTCGGCAACCTGCAGGGTATCCTGCTTGCCCAATCCTACAAAGGCCAGCAGGCCCTGCTGAATTTGCCCCACAACCTGCCCTTCCACCTCAACTTTGGCGTTTTTTACCCGCTGAATTAACACGCGCACGCTGCTTTTACCCGAATTTTTAAAGCAGTTATTATTCCATAGCTTGTCACGAATAAATGTCGTATCACGCACAAATGCTATGCATGATATTTGGTAAAAATACATTTCCTTATCATAGTTATCGATAAGTTAACCTATACTGATCAGTAGCCATCAGCGGCTTGTTCTTGTAAAGTGCTTAAATAATCAGCCAGCATTCCTGTGTTTATCATGCCCGCCCTGCCTATTCATTTACCCTTACTGGTGGAAGCAGAACAGCTATTGCCGCTGCTGAATAATCCATTGTTAAGAATAGTCGACTTAAGCCGCCCGGCCGTGTATGAGCAGGTACATTTACCCAATGCACTGGCTTTGCCGCATGCCTTACTGGTTAAACAGGAGGAGCACGCTGCCGGTTTGCTGCCCGATACAGCACAATTGCAGCAACTGGTACAAATACTGGCCATCAGCCCGGATCATCACGTGGTGGTATACGATGATGAAGGGGGTGCCTGGGCAGGCCGTTTAATCTGGACGCTGGAAGCTCTTGGCTTTCATCAGGTCAGTCTGCTTAATGGCGGCATTCATGCCTGGCTGGCGGCTGGCCTGCCAACCAGCATGGAAGCATTTACACCACAACCAGTCGGCCAGCCATTTGAAATACAGCTAAATCTGGCGCACCGTATTGAATTTGCAGAACTAAAACAGGTGGTTGAACAAAACGATTCGCCGTTTAACCTGTGGGATTGCCGTACAAGGGAAGAATATACCGGTGAACGGCTGGCAGCACGCCGTGGAGGACATATTCCCAATGCCTTTCATCTGGAATGGAGTACCGCGCTGGACCGACAGAATAGCCTGCGTATCCGGCCTTTGGAAGTGATCCGGCAGAAACTGCTGGACCGTGGTCTGGATGAACAAAAAGCCGTGGTGGTGTACTGCCAGACCCACCACCGCTCCGGCCTGGCTTATGTGCTGGCACGACTATTAAATTTGCAGGTTCGCGCGTATGATGGCGCCTGGAGTGAATGGGGTAACCGTTTAGACACGCCAATCGTCACCGGAGAGCAACCGCTTTGAGCAGCAAAAAGACCTTATCCAGCAAAGCATTTATTGGTTTTCAGCATGTCGCACCACAACACACCCTCAGCCGTCTGGTGGGGTTACTGGCAGCCAGTGAAAACTCGTTTATTAAAAGCACCTTTATTCGTACCTTTCACCAGCGTTATCAGATTGATATGAGCCTGGCAGAAAACGAAGACCTGGCCAGCTATGCGTCGTTTAACGACTTTTTTACCCGCAGCCTGAAGCCCGGTGTACGCCATGTGGACAGTGCCGCCAACAGCGTGGTATCTCCCGCTGATGGTGCCATTTCCCAACTGGGCCATATTGATGGCGATGCGGTATTTCAGGCCAAAGGCCAGTCTTTTTCTGTCAATCAGCTGGTGGGCGATACACAACTGGCGCAACCATTTATCGGTGGCGAATTTGCTACCGTTTATTTATCGCCTAAAGACTACCACCGTGTACATATGCCTTTTGCAGGCCGCCTGACCGACACTATTTATGTGCCGGGTGAGCTGTTTTCGGTAAACACGGTAACTGCCGAAAATGTACCCGCCCTATTTGCCCGCAATGAACGCCTGGTCTGCCTGTTTGATACCAGTGTTGGCCGTATGGCTGTGGTACTGGTAGGCGCCATGATTGTGGCCGGTATTGAAACCGTAGCAACCGGCAAAATCAAACCTTCCGGCCAGCTGGAACACCGCAAGCATGATTTACAGCTGGATAAAGGTGCCGAACTGGGCCGTTTCTATCTGGGTTCAACCGCTGTGGTCTTGTTTGAACCGAACAAAATGAACTGGTTAGCGCAATTCAAAGCTGAAAGCGTGGTCAACATGGGTCAGGCATTTGGCTCAATTTTGTAAGCCATCATCATCATAAAAACAAGATTGGCAG
>JASLIR010000311.1 GCA_030152125.1 Alkanindiges sp. | reverse complement strand
GTAGGTTGGAATCAGATGCTGCTTGCCATTACCAATCAAGTCGGCGCGGCCCATGCTCTTTAAGGCTTCACGTAGCAATGGCCAGTTGTTCGGGTCATGGTAACGTAGGAAAGCCTTATGCAGGCGGCGGCGCTTCTCCCCTTTTACAATGTCCACGGTTTCACTGTGGCGCGACACCTTGCGTAGCGGGTTCTTCAGGGTGTGGTACATGGTGGTGGCGGTTGCCATTGGGGATGGATAGAAGGTTTGCACCTGATCAGCCCGGAAACCATTCTTTTTCAGCCAGATAGCCAGGTTCATCATGTCTGCATCGGTTGTACCCGGATGCGCCGCAATAAAGTAGGGAATCAGGTACTGTTCTTTACCCGCTTCCTTGCTAAAACGGTCAAACATCTGCTTAAAGCGGTCATAGGTACCTATGCCCGGCTTCATCATTTTGGACAGTGCATTTTCTTCGGTATGTTCCGGCGCAATCTTTAAGTAGCCGCCCACATGATGGGTGACCAGTTCACGCACATATTCCGGGTTTAACACCGCCAGGTCATAACGCAGGCCGGAACCAATCAGGATTTTCTTAATCCCCTTAATGGCACGCGCCTTGCGGTATAGCTGGGTTAAATGGCTGTGGTCGGTATTCAGGTTGTCACACACACCCGGGTATACACAGGATGGCTTGCGGCAGTTCTTTTCAATTTCCGGGTCTTTACAGGCCAGGCGGTACATGTTGGCGGTTGGCCCACCCAGGTCGGAAATAATGCCGGTAAACTGTGGTGCGGTATCACGGATTTTTTCTACTTCACGTAAAATCGACTCTTCGGAACGGTTCTGGATAATGCGGCCTTCATGCTCGGTAATGGAGCAGAAGGTACAGCCACCAAAACAGCCACGCATGATGTTGACTGAAAACTTGATCATGTCAAACGCTGGAATACGCGCATCACCATAGGATGGATGCGGCAAACGGGCATACGGCAGGTCAAACACAAAATCCATTTCTTCGGTGGCTAACGGAATCGGTGGCGGGTTAATCCACACATCACGGTCCGCATGGCGCTGTACCAGTGCCCGCGCATTGCCCGGATTGGTTTCCAGATGCAAAATACGGTTGGCGTGCGCATACAGCACCGGGTCATCCTTTACCTGCTCAAAATCCGGCAGGCGAATCACCGATATCTCGCGCGGCGGCAATTTATGCTTAATGGCTTTACTGGCTGGTTTTAGCTGCACAATCTGGGTGTCCGTATCCAGCTTGTCGCCTTCACGAATAATCGGATTAGCCACTGCTTCCTTGGCAAAGCCCTGATATTGCGATACTGAATCCTTGCCCTGTTCAATTTCACAGCCGGCAATGTCTTCAGTCATCACATAAGGATTGATAATGGCATCAACCCGGCCAATGCTGTCTACATCGTTACTGGCAATTTCAATAAAATCTTTTTTGGCAATCTTGCTGTTTTTATTCAGGATAAACGCTGTACCACGTACATCGGTAATATCCTGAACCTTCTCACCTTTAGCAAGGCGGTGCAGTACTTCAATAATGGAGCGCTCGCCATTGCCATACATCAGTAAGTCGGCTTTGGCATCCATTAAAATGGAACGGCGTACTTTGTCCGACCAGTAATCATAATGCGCAATCCGGCGCAGGCTGCCTTCAATCCCACCCAGCAGCACCGGCACATCCGGGTAGGCTTCACGGCAGCGCTGCGAATACACAATAGCCGCACGGTCAGGGCGCTTGTTGGGTACGTTATTGGGAGAATAAGCATCATCCGAGCGGATTTTACGGTCAGCCGTATAACGGTTAATCATGGAATCCATGTTGCCCGCAGTCACGCCATAGGCATATACCGGCTTACCCAGCGCCTTGAATGCTTCGGCAGATGTCCAGTCCGGCTGGGCAATAATGCCCACACGGAAACCCTGTGCTTCCAGTACCCGGCCAATAATGCCGGAGCAAAAGGAAGGATGATCCACATAGGCATCCCCGCACACCAGAATAAAGTCACAGGCATCCCAGCCCAGTGCATCCATTTCCTCGCGCGACATTGGCAGATAAGGCGCGGGTTCAAAGCAGGAGGCCCAGTGTTTATCGTAATCAAACAGTGCTTTCGGTTTGTCGATATGGGTGTACGCGGTGGACATAATAGCTGGCGACTCAATTTTACAAGGGCGGGCTGTGCTTTTTAAAAAAGCAAACTTGAGAACCCTTCATTTTAGCATGAATAATTTATTTGTTTTTAGTTTATTTTTTAAACAGATTTAGCCAGGTTGTTATGACCCGCTACATGAGAGCAAAATTCCACATCCGGCATCGCAAGCCTACAAATTGCCAACCAAGCTGGCCGGACCTGTCACGGCATTGTGATATAGTAATGCCAGTATAAAGACTCTGCTGTGTTGAGTCTGCCATGAATCACGTCTTACCTCTTGCTACTGTCTCTTTATTAGCCATGTCATCCCCTGCCAGAAAGCCTGTTTCTCAACCCCTGGTTGCCATTTATTGCGGCTCCCGGCTGGGTAACCAACCTATTTACCTGCAACAAAGCACGGCACTGATTAAAGCCATGGCTAGCGCACAACTGGGTGTGGTGTATGGCGGCGCCACCATTGGCCTGATGGGTGAAATTGCCAATGCAGCTTTACAGGCCGGCAGTGATGTGGTGGGCGTCATTCCAGAATTTCTGCTGGACTATGAAATTGCCCATCACGGCTTAAATGAGCTGCACGTGGTGGACAGCATGCATACCCGCAAAGCCATGATGGCTGACCTGGCCTGCGCCTTTGTGGCACTGCCCGGCGGTTTTGGAACGCTGGAAGAAATACTGGAAATAGCCACCTGGGGCCAGTTGGATCAGCACCGTAAACCGATGGTGCTGTTTAATATCAATAACTACTACCAACACCTGATTGCCCAACTGGATCATGCCGTGCAGGAAGGCTTTTTAAGCCAGCCGCACCGTGACAAAATTGTGGTATGTGACAACGTGGCTGATATACTGAATCTTATTTTGCAGGATTTACAAACAGCACCGGTATCCCGGCATGCCATTTAACAGCATTTTAAAGAGTGGGGGTTTAAAGCAAACACCTGCTTAATCCGTATCTACAATATCCTTAAATTCGGCCTGCACTACCGCAGCTAAATCCTGCGGGCGCAGGCCAATATCCAGTCCGCGCTTGCCCCCACTCACATACATGATGCTAAAACCTTCAGCACTGGCATCAATCACGGTTTTCAGGCGTTTCTTTTGCCCTACCGGGCTAATCCCGCCTACCAAATAGCCTGTCAGGCGTTCAGCATCTTTAATTTCCGCCATATGCAACTTTTTACAGCCCAAGGCCTGCGCGGCTTTTTTCATGCTCAGGCTATGGTCTACCGGCAAAATAGCCACGTAATGCTGTTTATCATCAGTCACTAATAAAGTTTTAAATACCTGGCTCAACGGCAGGTTTAGTTTTTCTGCTGCTTCCATTCCAAAATTAGTGCAGCTAGGGTCATGCGCATATTCATGGATGGAAAATTCAATTTTTCGGGTTTTTAATAACTGGCAGGCAGGCGTCATCGGTTTTATCTAATCTTATTGATGGTTCAATCTTAGCCCAAAACAGACCCGCCTAACTATCCGACAAAGGTCAAAATATAGCAATGTACGCAGCACCTCTCTTGTATTTAATAGACGGAATCCCCTGCAAATAATGGTTTTAAAGGAAGACTGACTGCTAAACTCTTAAATGCTGTTTGCCATTCCTCCCCTTCCACTTCAAACATAAGACTATTGCTGCCATCTGAATGTTCAGTGTAATCAATCAGCAATCTCTGATTTAAGTCCCTTGTCTCAAAAGCACAAATATTGGAAAAAACGAGAAAGGCATACATACTTTTAATGTTTAGCAAGCTATCGACTTTCATATACCCGCACGCATCACTCAGGTCTGCCCATAAACACGCTGGTGTAGAGGCGGCGGCCTGCAAAGCAGCAAACAACTGATTAAAGTCAAAATACCGCACATCAGGAATAGTTGTTTCATAAATATCTTTTGCTATAAGCACTTTTTTCTTATATCTGGAGCCTAACAACTCGCTTTCTTTTAGGCTTAACAATTCTGAAGCCACCACCTCCCTTTGAAATAGAACACCGAGTGTTTTCAAATAATTCGGCAAGTTGGCTTTATAATAAATCGCTTTCTGCCTTTCTGTAAGCACTGCCATGCCATCCTCTAAGCCAGCCATGTATGATTACTTATAGTACTAACCTTGGCCCCATAACAAAATAGTCACTCTCTCTGTTTGCTGTAACCGGATAGAAAAGACGCCAGATAATCTGGCGTCTCCCTCGCTGTCTACTGATAAATTAATAATCAGTTATTTAAACTGCTGGTTAATCTGGAAAATGGCCGTTGTGCCACTAATTTCATTACCTACAATCAGCAGGGCCTGCTTGTTAGGTGATTTGTCGGCAGGTACAAACACCAGACCTTCCGGCCCCAGATCACCCGCGGCAGATACCAGACCTTCATTCACATCATCAGTATCAGGGTTATCAACGATACTAAAATCACGTTTATTGATGTATTGCACAAATACTGGTGCGGTTGGCTTGGCGATGTCATATACCATCACACCACTTTCACGCTCCAGACCAACAAAGGCAAAGGTTTTCTGGCCAATGGTACCAATGGCAAGGCCTTCCGGCTCCGGCCCTTTGTCGTCACTGCGGTCATCAAACAAGGATGCTGCATGGTCAGAGTTAAAATGCGCCGGAAACAACTCCGCCACTTTTTGCTCCAGCTGATCGCCTGAATCCCATACCAGCTTGCCGCTATCATCCCAAATACTAAAGGAACGGCCACCAAAGCTATACAGCGCGTCATATACCAGGTTACCGCGCTCATTCAGTTTTGGCGTACCATCGGCATTGGTCTGGTAGCCCTGGGTCCAGCTGATTTTCAGGCGCCCCAGCTTGCTGTCGGCACGGCAATCGCCCGGCTTGCCATCAGCCGTAGCGCCACAGTAGCCAAATACCACTGGGTTCAGCTCCGCACCTTTAGCCAGTTGACGCAGTTGTGGTGGCAGGTCATCCCCGGCACGGCGGTCAAAACCATCCTTGTGTACCAGGTGCTTCACGCGGAAGGTTTCTACAAAGCCATCGGCCTCACCTTTAAAGTAGGCTTCTTCATCCTTAAACCACTCACGGGCATCACCCTCGTTGGCAGTTACCAGATAAGTTTTGCCGTCTGCCTGGTAATTACCAATTGAATCAGGCATATACTGGCCACGCACACCCTGCCACGGCTTGATATTGATATTACCTGCACTTTCATCCGCATTGTCCAGGTCACTTAAATCCAGCGCATTGGCGGCCAAACCGTGGTCCTTATAGCCTAAAGGCAGGATATCGGTCACTTTGGCAGTGGCAATATCAATTTTTGCCAGTGCATTGTTTTCCTGCAGGGTTACCCATGCCGTTTTGCTGTCTTTGGATACCGTAATGTATTCAGGTTCAAAATCCTGTGCTGCATTGGCATTTGGTCCAAAAATACGTACGCCTTTAGCACGCAGTTCAGCTTCCTTGCCAATCCATGCCTTAAAGTCTGCTACTTTCGCTACTGGTTTGGTGATATCGCTGATATTAATAATGCTAACCGTACCTTCAGGGTCAACCTTATAATCTTCAGAAGGCTCAGCTTCGTTAGCAACCAGTACGGTTTTGCCATCCGGGCTAAAGCTAATCATATCCGGCAAGGCACCAATCCCTACCCGGCTGATCAGGCTTAAATCACTGGCCTTATAAAAGGCGGCAAAGCCATTATCTGTCTTAACTGGCGCCTGCACTGCGACGGCTACAATGCCGTTCTGTACCGATACACTGTTTACTTGGGCACCAGCCAGAATTGTTTTGGCGTCAATTTCCCCAATCAGCTTTGGTTTAGCTGGATCAGCCAGATCCAGTACTTCCACCACGCCTTTCTTGGCATTCACGATAAAGGCGCGCTTGCTGGCAGCATCAAACGCAGGAATCTCTGCTGCCCCTTCTTCAAATACACCTGTTTCAAAACGGCCTAAAAAAGACAGGGAAATTTTTTCCGGGGTGGGCTCAACCGCCACATCATTATCGTCATCATTACAACCTGCCGTAATCAATAAGACAGCGGCTGTTAGTGCCGACAGTGCCAGTGTTTTCATCTTCATCATTATTGTCCTGTATCCAAACCAAGTGATAAAACGAGGCTCACGCTAGAACAGGAAAATGTCATTTATATGGCAACTCCTTGAAGTTCCGGCAAATGGATGATGATTTTTCAGGATTTAAGCCTGCTTTAATACTCGACTAAAAATTAGCGCCTGCCATGGGTTTTAGGCCTGCTTTCCGCCCCATGCTATCAGCATGCAAAACAGCTAAACACCACGACAAAACATCATGCCATAATCATCTCTCAACCAAGGCACCCCCCTGCCACATACAACCATCAAGGTTTGATGTAATGTCCAAGCAACACACCAATTCAGTGCCTACCAGTAAACTGGATGATGTTTACAAACCTTTATTATTGCTGGTAGCACTGGGCTTCTTTATGCAGTCGCTGGATGCCACCATTGTCAACACGGCATTGCCCAGCATGGCGAAAAGCCTGGGGGAAAGCCCCCTGCACATGCAATCTGTGGTAGTGGCCTATGTATTGTCAGTGGCCGCTGTCATTCCGGCCAGTGGCTGGCTGGCCGACCGCTTTGGCTTACGCAATACCTTTTTAAGTGCAGTAATTATTTTCAGCCTGGCTTCCCTGGGCTGTGCACTGTCACAAAACCTGGACCAGCTGGTGATTTCGCGGGTATTTCAGGGCATTGGTGGGGCGCTGCTGCTACCGGTAGGGCGTCTGGCCATTCTAAAAGCACT
>JASLIR010000303.1 GCA_030152125.1 Alkanindiges sp. | reverse complement strand
TGAACTGATCCACTATAAAAACCGTCACAGGATTGATTTATAGTAGTGAGGAATCCTACCTGTAGTCGTTATGCATCATACCTGCTTCAGGGCTTATGATTTTATGGTGTAGGCGCGGCCAGGCTAGCCTTGGGTATTCAGAAAAGGTATCGCAGGATATGATTTTAGCAATATATGGAGATAGCTTGTGTGCCCTGGTCACAGCCGGTGTGCTGGCTTCAATTGGCCATGAGGTTAGCCTGCATGTACCGGATGGCACTATAAACGCCTTATTAAAACAGGGGCAAGAGCCTTATTCCGAACCGAATTTGCAGGGGCTTTTAAAGCAGCAGTTGCAAGAGGGTCGGCTGGCCTATGCTGATTTCAGGCAACCCGTAGACACTACGCCGGACGCGGTACTGCTGGCTTTTGATGCCAATGACTATTTACTGGCTGAACAGATTGTCAGCCAGTATGCGCAATTAGCTGCGGATACCCTGCTTATCAACCAGTCCACCTTTAGCATAGGTAGCTCTGAACGGCTGGCCAAATTATTAAATGCGCGCCAGCATCTGGTTTACCTGCCTGACTTTATGCAGGAAGGTGCGGCCATTCAAACCTTTAGCCGGCCCAACAAGTTTATTCTGGGCTGTGCGGTGCATCAGGCCGAATTACTGGTACGTGAAATTTTCCGCCCTTTAAACCGGTTGAAAGACCAGTTCCTGGTGATGTCACTGCGTGAAGCGGAGTTCACCAAGTTTGCGGTATCCGGCATGCTGGCCACCCGGGTTAGCTTTATGAATGATCTATCCAATGTGGCGGATGTGATGGGGGTAGATATTGAACGGGTGCGGGTGGGTGTGGGGAGCGACCAGCGTATTGGTGAAGCCTATTTATACCCCGGCTGTGGCTTTGGCGGACACAGCTTTTCCCGTGAAGTCAGCAGCCTGGCACACACCATTGCCGAGGTAGGCACCAAAAGCCGCTTGCTGGATGAAGTGCTGGCCATTAACGAGCTGCAAAAAGAAGTCTTGTTTAGAAAGCTATGGCGTTACTATGACTGTAATTTGCAGGATAAGGTGATAGGCATTTGGGGCGCATCGTTTAAGCCCAATACCAGCCGTGTTGACCATGCGCCAGTGTTGCGGTTACTGGAGGCCTTTTTATCGCAGGGTGCCACGGTTAAGCTGCATGACCCAAAGGCGCTGGCAAATATTGCCCGACTTTACGGTGATAATAAGCGTTTAATCCTGTGCCGGGAGCAGTATGAAGCTGCATCACAGGTGGATGCGCTGTTACTGGTGACAGAGTGGAAGCAATACTGGAGCCCGGATTTTAAGCGCTTGTTAAAGATGATGAACACCCCGCTAATACTGGACGGCCGCAATATTTATGATCCTAACTATATTAAATCATTAGGTTTTGATTATATTGGCGTGGGGCGTGCATAAATGCTGAATGATGTGAACCACATGAGCCGGGACCAGTTGATAGACAGCCACCGTTTTTCATTGTCCGAACTGGCAGTGAAATTCAAGATGCTGCATATTGCAGATCTGTTTGATGGGGATGATGCACGCTTTCAGCATTTTAAGCTGGACTTGCAGGCCATCTTATTTGATTACAGTAAACAGCGTATTGACCAGGATGTCATAGACCGCTTAATTGCCCTTGCGCAGGCATCCGGCTTGCAATACTGGATTGACCAGCTATTTGCCGGTGCACTGGTTAACCAGACCGAGCAGCGTGCTGCCATGCACTGGGCATTACGCGCGCCTCTGGATGCAAAGGATTTAAATATCCCTGCGGATATTTTGCACAATGTGCATCAGCAAATTGAGCGTATGGGGCAGCTGGTTGACCAGCTACAGCGTGGGCAAAGCAGGGGCTGTACCGGTGAACAAATTACCGATGTGGTGAATATCGGGGTAGGTGGCTCTGACCTTGGCCCGCTGATGGTGAGCCATGCACTCAGTGATTACCGGGTGCCGACACCGCAGCAGTTGCAGGTACATTTTGCATCTTCCATGGATGGCAGCCAGCTTTCTGTGTTGCTGAAAAAGTTAAGGCCGGAAACCACACTTTTTATTATTTCGTCCAAATCCTTTACTACCATTGATACCTTGTATAACGCGGACACTGCGCTGGCATGGCTACAGCTTAAATTGGGAAGCAGTGACGTGGTCACACGCTGCCACTTTATCGGGGTATCGACCAGTCAGGAAAAAATGACTGCGTGGGGCATTGTGCCGCAGCACCAGTTGAACCTGTGGGACTGGGTAGGTGGCCGTTTCTCCCTGTGGTCGGCAATAGGCTTGCCAATTGCCTTGACCATCGGCATTGATGGCTTCCGGTCTTTACTGGCTGGCGCCTATATGATGGATGAGCATTTCCGGCAGGCTGCATGGCACCAGAATCTGCCTGTACTGATGGGCCTGATAGGGGTGTGGAATAACAACTTTTTACAGATCAAGACGCAGGCCGTACTTCCTTACGATGGGCGCCTGAAGTATTTATCAGCCTATTTACAACAACTGGAAATGGAGTCCAACGGCAAGTCGGTTGACCGTGCCGGTAACCCGGTCAGCCAGGATACCTGTCCCATTATCTGGGGTGATGTGGGGCCGAATGCCCAGCATGCCTTTTACCAGCTACTGCACCAGGGTACCCAAAGCATTACCTGCGATTTTATTGCCCCCGCCTTGCGTTATCACTTAAATGAACAGGAGCAGCGTCAGTCGTCCACGGAGTTACAGGCGCAGCATCAACTGGCCCTGGCAAACTGTCTGGCACAATCGCGTTTGCTGGCACTGGGTGAGCATGCACTGGATGCCCAGTCGGAGCAACTGCCCGAGTATAAACGCTATCATGGTAACCAGCCAAATAGCACCATCCTGTTAAAAGAACTTAACCCCTTTAACCTGGGTGCCTTACTGGCTGCGTATGAACATAAGGTTTTTGTGCAGTCTGTAATTTGGCAGGTGAATCCCTTTGACCAGTGGGGCGTGGAAATGGGCAAGGAAATCGCCAAACAGTTGCTGCCAGCGCTACAGGGTGAGGGAAATCAGCAACAGTTTGACTCATCAACCAGCGGCTTAATGACTTATATTTTGCGCTAATTAGATTCTACTTTTTATAAATACCAATAACATTGGGCTAACTTTTTGAATGTTTAGTCCTTTATTTTTTGCATAAAAAAACATCAATTATTAACTTTTTATTATAAGCTTATTAAGTGATAATTCTGAAATAGGATGAGTTTGTTCATCAATATATCTGAATGGTTTATTTCTTAAAGCCACATTAAATTACAAGACGTTACACCAGTCACAATTTCAATTACAGGTGAGAATAATCATGAACAGGGCATACAAACTGGTATGGAATGCAGGGCAAGAGGCATGGGTAGTTGCCAGCGAGTTGGGAAAATCGCGTAAAAAGAACAAGTCAGTGGTTATTGCCTTTGCTGCAGTACTCATGGCAGGTATGGTGCAGCCGGCTAGTGCTGACCCGGCATCGCGCGCCTTACCGGTATTAAATAATTTTGCTTCGGGCAGCGCAACCACGGTCACTGCGACAGGTAGCCTGACTATTAATCAGACCTCCGACAAGCTGATTGCCAACTGGAACAGCTTTGATGTGGGTGTTTTATCCAAAGTCACCTTTAACCAGCCTACCAGTACCAGTGTTGCCTTAAACCGTATTAGCAGTGCCGGTGCCAGTGAGATTTTTGGTAAAGTGCTGGCCAATGGCCGTTTAATTCTGGTTAATCCGGCAGGCTTAACCTTCGGGCCATCCTCCCAGGTGAATGCCAGCTCCGTCATTGCATCTACCTTGAATATAACAGATGCAAACTTTTTAGCCGGAACCTTACAGTTTGACCGTGGTACATCTACCGGGGTGATCAATAATCAGGGCACTATTCTGGCAACTGATGGCAATACCTTTGTTTTTGCACCCACGGTTTATAGCCCCGGTACTATCCGTGCCAAGGCTGGTAATGTAACGGTAGCGAATGGTAACCGCTTGACGGCTGACCAGACCACAGGCACAGCAACGCTGAATCAGGTTTCCGGGATTGCCGGATTAATCCAGAGTACCGGTATTTTACGCGGTGACCGCTTAACCACCACGGATAAAGGTAAAGTTTATATTGTAGGTGACCGTGCCCGTACCGGCAGTGCCGTGAACCTGGCGGGTGAAATCACCTCCACCGGCATTGATGTAAAAGCCAAGACCCTGAATCTTACAGGCGATCTGGTCGTAAATTCCAATACCAGCTTAAATGCCACCAACAGCATTAATATTGATGCTGCACTAAATGTTAGCGGTAATAATCGCCTGATTAGTGTGGCTTATGGCACTACAGGGGCTGATAACCTGTACTTTGGGGATGCCGGAAAAATCAATTTACCGGGTAATACCATCAGCTTTAGGGCAAATGGGACCTTCTACCAGATTCTAAAAACCCTGGCGGAGGTGCAGGCCATTGGGATAGACGCGGTGAGCCTGACCGACAAGTATGTGCTGGGTGTGGATATTGATGCTACCGGCGTCGCATTTAATCCGATTAGTTCAACTGGTACGGGGCCATTCAGCGGGGTGCTGGACGGTCTGGGACACCAGATTAGCAACCTGACCATTAACAAGCCGATTACCGATAATGTGGGGCTGTTTGGTTATGCCCAGTACAGCACCATCCGCAACCTGAACCTGAGCAATGCAGCTATTACCGGGCAGAACTATGTGGGTGGCCTGATTGGCCTAAATGGTCTGGATAATGGCACTATAGGTAGTTCCGTACTGTTTAATAACAGGATATCCGGTACGGTAGCTGGTAAAAGCTATGTAGGTGGTCTGGCTGGTGTGGACCGTGTTTATAATACCGGCAGTAGTACGGTGAATTACAATAAGAGTTCTGCACTGGTAAGCGGCCGTTATTATGTAGGTGGCCTGGTAGGTAACAGCAGCATTAGCAATGCGACGCTAACGTTAAACAGCAACCGTATTCTGGGCAACACCCAGGCCTCCGCAGTCAATGAAGACAAGAGTGATATTGGCGGTTTGATTGGCCGCCTGGATAATAACTATGGTAGTACATCCACCCTGCAAAATAATATTGTGCAGGGGAATGTCACTTCCAGCCGCACCACCACGTCGCTGGGTGGCGCAATTGGTAGTACCTATAGTTATGACTCTGCCTTCAATGTGTATAACCTGATTAGCAATGGGACGGTATCGGCCAATACCAGCAGTTATTATGTGGGTGGCTTATTTGGCACAGTCAGTGTTTCCGGTGTTTCGACAACCGCTATTGATGGCAGCAGCAGTACCGGCAATGTATCAGCCGGTAATCAGGTAGGTGGTTTGGTAGGTTACCTGTATGGAAACAATGCCTCCAGTATTAGTAACAGCTACACCGAAGGTAATGTGACTGGTGTTAGTACCGTAGGTGGCCTGGTAGGTGCTAATTATTATAGTGCCACTACCAATAGCCACACCCTTGGCGTGGTGCGTGCCAGTGATACCGGCGGGGGCCTGATTGGCTATAACATTGATGCGCCTGTAAGCAACAGCTATGCGACTGGCAATGTCCTTGCCACGTCTACCGGCGGAAATATTGGCGGGCTGATTGGTTATAACAGTGGTGCAGTGTCTACCGTGAATAACACCTATGCCTCAGGGCTAGTGGATGGAACACCAACCAGCACCACTGGTGGCAGTAATGTGGGTGGATTAATTGGTTATAACTATGCGGGTGCCATTAGCAACAGTCATGCAACTGGTGCAGTGAGTGGTGCTGGCAGTATTGGCGGTTTGGTGGGTTATGGCACTGGTGCCATCAGCAATAGCTATGCCACAGGTAACGTGAATGCCCTGTGGTATTACCTGGGTGGCCTGGTGGGTTATCAGGACACAGGCGCTATTTCAAACAGCCATGCCACAGGTAATGTCATTGGCGATATTAATACCAGTACCGCTGGTGGCCTGCTGGGTTATGTAACCAACTCGCCAATTAGCCAGAGCTATGCTACAGGGGCAGTCACTGCTGCCAGTACTGTAGGTGGCCTGGTGGGATCGTTCTATGGTTATACTGGCGGTACGATTGTACTAGACAGTAACTATGCCACCGGCAATGTAACATCACTGGCCGGGGCGGGTAGCAGTAGTTATGCAGGTGGTTTGTTTGGTTATATTTATAATTACAACAACACCATTAGCAAGGTAACCAACAGTTTTGCCAAAGGTAATGTAAACACCAATGGTTATTATGTGGGCGGCTTGCTGGGCTATGTCTATGATGATACCGGTAAGTTCTATTTAACCAATACCTATTCCAATGGTGCTGTTACCGGCTATGACCCCGGCTATACCGGTGGACTGATTGGTTATGCCTTTGACAATACCGGCATCAGTTTTATTAGCAATAACTACTGGGATAAAAACCTGAGTGGACAAACCATTGGCTTGGGTACAGCTTCGGCACTAAACCGTAGCGTGACCAATCTGACCGGCCTGACCACTGCACAAAGCAAGCTGTTAGCAAGTTATACCGGCTGGGATATCAGCAGTGCAGCAACAGGTAGCAGCAGTATCTGGTATATCAACGAAGGTGTTGCTACGCCAGTATTGCGTAGTTTAATAGGGCCATAACAGTAATAATTAGTCAGTTTCAAGGCAGCCTTTTTTAAGGCTGCTTTTTTTTAGGAATGATACAATAGTGTAGTTTTTCTAAAATATCTGTTAAAAATAATTTTGAAATAAAAGTTAAAAGTGATCAAAATATAAACGTGTCTTTTTATCTTAATACACTACACCCAGCGTTG
>JASLIR010000271.1 GCA_030152125.1 Alkanindiges sp. | reverse complement strand
AGGCTCCAGGTCTTTATAGTGACCAAAGAAATGTTCGATTTGCTTGATCAGCAATTCTGGCAGGTCGGTATATTCCTGCACATGCTTGTACAGTGGCGTCAGCTTTTCATGCGGTACCGCAACCAGCTTGGCATCAATACCACCATCATCTTCCATTTTCAGCTTGCCAACCGGACGGCAACGGATCACAGAACCAGCTACCACCGGATAAGGCGTTACTACCAGCACATCCAATGGGTCACCATCTTCGGACAGTGTGTTTGGCACATAACCATAGTTAGCCGGGTAGAACATCGGTGTACCCATAAAGCGGTCTACAAACAGCGCATCAGAGTCTTTGTCGATTTCGTACTTAATCGGGTCAGCATTGGCAGGAATTTCAATGATGACATAAATGTCATTTGGCGCATCTTTACCCGGAGGAATATTGTTGTAGCTCATAGCAGCACTCTATTAAACAATGTATGAAAGCACCGCGCATTATAGCCAGAGTCAGGGCTTGGGTGTACGCGGATTTTGTGCCGTTTCAGCAAAAAACTGGCCGCAAAAGGCAATTTACAGGCTTATAGGCGTGCGGCAAACAGCATCAGCAATGCAGGGCACAGCAGCGATAAAAACCAGAGAATGGAGCGCAAGGTTGACCAGTTTAATAAATAGGCTGCACCGTATAAAACCCTTAATACCAGATAAGCTGCGCCCAGACGGATAATCAGCGGGTCAGGCACCAGCATATACAGGGCAATTAAAATACTTGCCAGAAAAAAGGGTAGGTTTTCAAAACTATTCTGATGTGCAGCATGGGCACGTGCTGCAAATCCCGTGGTTTTTGCCAAAAAAGCACGCGGATTCTGATTGTCTTTTAGCTCAAAGCCACCGCCGAGTTTAGCAATATACGTAAACACATAAGGCAACAGGCAAGTGGCCAGCACAAGATAAATAATTAAACTGATTGAGCTCATTAATAGGATGAGGTGTGTAAAAACATGCCTAACATTAACACACTCACTTTTATAATAAAGGCATTTTTAAGCGCCCTTCCGGCATTTTTATCATGTTATCCTGCGCCTATCCGCTTAAATTGCCGATTTATATCATTATGGCTCATGCAGACCCTGAATTAACACAGGCACTGGCACACGCGCAGCAACAGGAAAAAGTCCTTAACCGCATCACTTGGTGCGCAGCCGTGATTCTGGCTTTATTTGCCACTTTATTCGTGGCCAATCAAAACCTGTGGTCAGTTACAGCTACCTTTATTATAGCAACCACCTGTTTTATTGCAGGCAGCATTTACCGCATTTTTCTGGGCTGGCTGCTCATCACCATTGCCCTTTTTTGCCTGGCTGACAATTACCTGAGCCATCAGCAGCAGTTTCATCAGCCGCATTTTCTACTGCAATTTGCCACGCTGGTGGTATTTACGGCCATTTTTAGCCTGTCCAGGCCCTATTTATATAAAGCACTTAGCAGTATTCATAAAACCTGATGCCATAAAAAAAGCCCGCACCATTTAAGTGCAGGCTTTTTTGCTACTCAATCCTCATAGGACTTAATCTTAGTCCAGATAGTAGGTTTTTAATGGTGGGAAACCATTAAACTCTACAGAAGAATAAGAGTTGGTGTAAGCACCAGTAGTCAGCCAGTACAAACGATCACCCACTGCCAGATTTAATGGTAACTGGTAATTGGAGTTTTCATACATGATATCGGTAGAGTCACAGGTTGGGCCTGCCAGCACCACGGTACCACTGGTACCTGGCTCATCCATTTTCGGGGTGTAAATTGGGTACTTGATAGATTCACCCAGGGTTTCGATCAGGCCCTGGAACAAGCCCACATCGGTATATACCCAACGGTTCAAGTCAGTACGGGATTTACGTGAAATCAGTACCACCTCGGAAATCAGTACACCTGACTCGCCCACCAGCGAACGGCCTGGTTCCAGAATAATTTCTGGCAAGTCATCACCGTGGTCATCATGCAGGTAGCGCAAAATTTCTTCTGCGTAAATCTGGATCGGGTTTACTTCAGAAATATAGTTAGCCGGGAAGCCGCCGCCCATGTTGATCATTTTCAGGCTAACGTCTTCTTCAAACTTCATCCAGTCGAACATATATTTCACTTTGGATAAAGCCGCATCCCATACTGCGATGTCTTTCTGCTGGCTACCAACGTGGAAAGAAATACCATAAGGTACCAGGCCCAGGTTTTTGGCCTGTACCAGCAGGTCAATCGCCATGTCCGGGTGACAACCAAATTTACGTGATAATGGCCACTCGGCAGTTTCACCACCTTCTACCAGAATACGTACGAAAATTTTGGAACCCGGCGCCTGTTCTGCAATATTCTGCAAGTCAGATTTAGAATCAGTTGCATACAAGCGAACGCCTTTATCATAGGCATATTTCACATGTACCGCTTTCTTGATGGTATTGCCGTAGGAAATACGCTCCGGGTCTACACCACACTCCAGTACGCGGTTCAATTCAAAAATAGACGCCACGTCAAAGCATGAACCCATTTCTTTCAGCAAGTTCACCACTGGCGCACCAGGGTTGGCTTTTAAGGCATAATGCACTTTCGCAGTTGGGAAACAGGTCACCAACTCTTGGTACTTCTGACGGATAATCTCTAAATCCACCACCAGAAACGGCGTTTCTTTATCTTTAGAGAACTCTTGAATTTTGTCCCATTCTTCTTGGGAGCAATAGTTTTCAAGGCGCATGGGCATGTCAACTCGGCATAAGGAAAGACGAAAGTGGCCAATGGCTAGGCCGCCGCAGAGAAGTTCATCACTATGGATAACTTTTGACCGTTATTCAAGCAAAAGTACCACAGTGCTAACAAATATCTAAGCATCTTAGCACGCTGAATAAGTCAGTCGTGTGAAGGGCGGATTTTGCCTGTAAATGTTATGGCTTACAAGACCTTTAATACAGAAAATTAACGACCATTCGTCGCTCAATCGTAATCCAGCCAAATCAGGATACAGCATGCGTATGCCGGTATCCCGCTTATGAAAAAACCCCGGACTTAGCCGGGGTTTTTAATCACCTGTTTCTGCACGCTGCAGCTAACACATACAGGCTTATTTGCGTAAATCTTTGCGCAGGATTTTACCCACGTTAGATTTTGGCAGCTCGTCAATAAATTCAACGTATTTCGGACGCTTGTAACCAGTCAGGTTGTTCTTGGCATATTCCAGAACTTCCTCAGCAGTCAGGCTTGGGTCTTTCTTCACAATGAACAGTTTTGGCACTTCACCGCTCTTCTCATCCGCCACGCCAATTGCTGCAGCTTCCAGCACTTTTGGATGTGTAGTGATGACTTCTTCGATTTCACTTGGATACACGTTAAAGCCCGATACCAGAATCATGTCTTTCTTGCGGTCAACAATCTTGGAATAACCGTTCTCATCCATAATACCAATGTCGCCGGTACGGAAGTAACCATCCGCGGTCATTACCTTGGCGGTTTCATCCGGACGCTGCCAGTAGCCGCGCATCACCTGAGGACCACGAATGGCAATTTCACCCTGTTCGCCCAGCGCTACTTCATTACCATCATCATCCAGAATTGCCACTTCAGTCGATGGCAATGGAATACCAATGGTACCGGTATAGGCTTTAATGGACGGCGGGTTGGCTGTGGCAACCGGAGAGGTTTCAGACAAACCAT
>JASLIR010000229.1 GCA_030152125.1 Alkanindiges sp. | reverse complement strand
AATAAAAAAGGAGATATAAAAGCTCCTTTGCAGCCAGCAAGCACTATCAATACAAGTGAGTAATGGCGTTATAGCTAATGGGCAGGGTAAAGGCAAACAGTACCAGTGACGCGGTACGTTGCAGTCCGCTTTGCGTCAGCCATTTAATATGGCCGGTATTTAGCAGATGGCCGAACAGCACCCACAGCGAGGCAATCGGTATCAGCAGGCCAAGGAAGGCCAGCATGACGGACATATAGTTGGACAGGTTGCTCCATGTGGCGGCAGGGAACACCGTTAAGGCAAATAGCAGGGCTTTCGGGTTTAAAAACGTAGCAACAAACAGCTGTCTGGTACCAATGCTGTGCTGTTCACTCAGCTCTTTAATATGCGATGTTTTCCATAACCTGATGGCCAACCACAGGATATAGCTGACGCTGATCAGTTTCAGGATACTGGGCAGGGCTGGCCATTGCTGTGCCATTACACTGAGTACCGAGCCCCACAGGGTAATGGCACAAAAATAACCGGCAGCTTCGGCTGGAATAAGCAGCATGGAACGACGGAAACCAACTTGTATGCCGGAAGCAGCCAATAAGGTATTGGTAGGCCCCGGGGTTAATAAAATGGTCGCAACCAGTGTTAAAAATAACCAGCTTTCTATCATTGTCTGTTTTGCCTGATACGATCGCGTGTGATCGCCCCTGAAAGTTTAAATAAAGGTAGCTACTAAATAGCGGGTAGCAGGTGCTTAAGCATAGGTTGCCCGGTAATATATCCGCAGCAATAAATTCGAATACGTCCTATCCCTGAACGTCATGCCTGCATTTAAAGCGATAAGACTGGCTTAAGGGAAGACGATGGTCATGATTTGCAACAAAGTTAAGCCTATTCCAGCTAAATTACTGGTTATTTGGTGATGAAACAGGCAGTTTTAGGGGGAAGGCTGATCATTTATGCCAATCAACTGTGGCAAATTGGCAATGTCACTACTGTATAAAATAAAACACAATGCTGAAAATGATACCCATCACTAATACCTTATAACGAAGGGGAAGTGCATGAATGCAATTGTGCAGCCTGTTAAACCCTGGTATCACATTCAGCGTGGCGAAGGCAGGCCCTTAGTACTTTTACATGGTATAGGTATGTCACACCATGCCTGGTTACCGGTGATTGAGCAACTGGCGGCGCAGGGCAGGCGGGTGATTGCCTTTGATATTGCCGGTTTTGGCCGCAGTGCTCCTGTACCACACCGTAACAGGGTGGGGGTGGCACGTTTGGCCAGGGAGTTACGGCACAATCTGGCACTGCTGGGTATTCATGACCCGGTTGATATTGCCGGGAATTCACTGGGTGGCCGCATTGCGCTGGAAGTGGCGCAACAGGGTGGTGCGCGTTCTGTAGTGGCCATTTCACCACCGGGTTTATGGCCTGCTTTATTGCCACCACCCATCATGCTGGCCAGTTTTGCCGTTATTCGCTTTGTGCCGCAAGTGTTCCCGGGCCTCACGTATAGTCTGCTTAAAAGTGATACTTTACGCGCATGGCTATTAAAAGTTCCCATGGCGGCCCGTGGTAAAAATATTAGTGCAGCAGATGCGATTGACATGACCCGGCGCTTTACCCGCTGCCGTGGTTTCTGGCCCACCGCATTCGGCTTCCGCCGTGTGACCGATACCTCTGCGGTTAAGGTGCCATGTACCATTGCCTATGGGCAGCAGGATTTATTGTTGCCACGCATGGCGCGGCGACGTCAGCATTTACCAAGGCATACCGAATGGCTGGAGCCCTACGGCTGGGGACACGTGCCCATGTGGGATGACCCGGATGGCGTGGCACGCCTGATTTTAACTTATACGGCTTAAGCTGTGTGGGGTATCTATCATCTTGCTGTTGCAGGTCTTACTTTTGTAAGCCCTTCATCAGCACAGGTAATACGTAGTCAATTAAATTGCGGCTGCCGGGGTGGCATATTTCAAACAGCACCGCACCGTGGATTGCGGCCCACAGGCCTTTGGCCTGTTGTTCCACATCTTCAACGCGTGCAAACTCTCCACGCTGAATGCCTGCCTGGATAAAGCCACAAAAAAGTGCAAATGTTCTGGAGGACATCATTAGTCCTAAAATATTGGCTTCATTGGCGCTGGGCGACACCCCGAATAAAAATAATTGCGGGTCGGAGAGGGCCTGTTTTCTATAGATACGGGCTGTCTGGATCATCAGCTCCATGGGGGAAAGGTGTGGCTGGGCCGCAAGCAGTTCCAGTTCCAGCTCTTTAATCCAGTGTTGGTACATCGCACGGATCAGTCCGGCTTTCCCGCCAAACAGGGTATATATGGCTTGGGTGGATGTAGCGGATTGTTCGGCAATCAGGCGCAAGTTCAGGCTTGCCATCCCTTCATTTCTCACTAGTGTCCGTGCGTTGCTGACCATACGGTCTTTTAAGGCATCTCCCGTATTGGGTGGACTGGTTGTGGAGACAGGATCAAGGATGTCTGCTGGCATGATGACGGGAATGGGCAAGAAGAGGGATAAAGATAATCTAACATGAACTATTTGACAAACTATTTGACTATCAATATAACAATGTTATAACTTTGTTATATTGATAGTCAAATCGCTGGATGGCAGGTGTTCTCATGGGAAAGTTCATGCGTTTATTTAACAGGCAGGGCAGTAAAATTAAGGCTATATCAGGGCAGCAGTACCAGGTGAACAGGGCAGGCTATGACATCAAGCCTTCCAGCATTCCGGTGTCATGGGGTGCAGAAACCCCCATGTACTGGTTTGCCGATAATCCTTTCCTGTCGCATTTTATGAATGCCTTTTCGGGAATATTACCGCAAGGCGAGCATTTTATGATTAGCAGTGTCCGCGCGGTCAGGGAGCGGGTATCAGGGCATGATAAAAACCTGATGCGCGATATTTCCGGTTTTATCGGACAGGAGGCACATCATGCCAAAATGCATCAGTCCTTTAATAACCTGCTGGCAGAAAGGGGGTTACCAATCCGCCGGCTGGAGCAGATGATGGATGGCTGTATTCACTTTTTAAACCGGTTATCGGAAAAAGACCGCATGGCGGTGACAGGGGCCACAGAGCATTTTACCGCGCTGTTTGGCAAAATTGTGTTGAACTCCCCGGAGATCATACAGCAGACCCATCCATCCATGCGTGAGGTCCTGGTCTGGCATGCCATTGAAGAACTGGAACATAAGGCAGTGGCCTATGATGTGTATCAGGCGCTGGACGGCAGCTACTGGCGCCGCATCTATGGGGTATTACTGGCAACGACCCTGATTAGCAGTACTGTGGTGTATGGGCAGGTCAGCTTTTTATTGGCGGATAAATCCATTACCAACGTGTCCTCCAGTATGAAAGGACTGTGGTGGATGTTTGGGGTGGGCAGCTCAGCCGGGTATTTTAGAAAAGCATTACCGGACTATTTTGCTTTTTTCCGGCCCGGTTTTCACCCGTTGCAGGATGATGATATGGCGCTGATTCAGCAGTGGAAGTCGCAATTTATGCCCCAGACAGCCTGATTTACCGGCTAAAGCGGCGGCTGTGCTGGCTGGTTTCAGGGGATCAGGGCAGTATCTTCTTTATAGACTGGAAAACCCGGCATAAAATCGCGTATTGTGTGCGTTGATCGATTACCAGATTGCTATAAGCCCTGTGATGCCAGTCAGTAAAGCCAGTGATGCCGGTGTGTTTTTATGGATGACCTACCAGACCATGCAGCGCATGGGGCTGGATGCTGCCTCCATTTTTGCCAGCGTGAACCTGCCTGACCA
>JASLIR010000209.1 GCA_030152125.1 Alkanindiges sp. | reverse complement strand
AGTAGGTGGATCGCAGGCTTGATGCTAGCCTGCCCGTAGAGTCCGCCAGATCAAAGGTGCAGTGATGGTACCCAATTTTTACACTGCAGCGTTTGGCAGCATGATCAACCGAATTAATGCTTCCCTTACGTATCAGGTTTTCGAGCCTGCAGTCGATTTCTGCATTCATACTATAACTCTGCGTTCATACTCTAACGTTGATGCAGCACTTTGATTTTTGCTAAAGATGCGTGTTGTATATGGGCTATTTAAAACATAAGATTTAGTTTTTTGTTCTAGTTAAGAATTTAATTGGCTGTTATTATTTAAAAAATAAACGCTTTTAGGAAATAGCTTGCTCTATCAATTAATTTCACTCCTTTATAATTTCTGGGCTGGCTTTATTACAGTGTTTTTTATTTTTGCTGTGATAGGCATATGTAATCCTAAAAAAGCCCCATTCATATTAATTAAAGGCCGTATTCCTACTCGCTGGCAATTTACAGGACTGCTATTGTTAGTTTTTTTAGCAATCATTGTGATTGGAGATATATTTATTCTTGTTTTGGAAAGTATAGGGTTGCCAGCTATAGGTCAAGGTGCCCAATCCGGCTTAGCAAATTCATTTGTTTTTTTAGCAGCAGTTATTGCAACTGTTATGTTTTTTGTGAAACACATTAAAAAGAATCTTATTGCGCCGTCCAGACTTGACTAGCAGCAATAATCATCGTATTGAGCGGCATCAGGTGTTCAAGGGAGTTGCCTCACTTGGCAAAACCACTAGGGGCTGGTTCTTTGGATTTAGATTACACCTGGTTATCAATTACCTGTGACCTGTATTTACTATAATGACCAGCGTTGATTGAGACAGTTAATGACCCGTTAAAAAATCTGTGTCAGATAGACCATACCCGCCATCGTTCGATAATGGGACTCATGATGAATCTGGTAGCTGGTTTAATTGCTTACTGTCTATACCCGGACAAACCCAGGATTCCTATATCAACCCGTTATTTGACTAAAGGCATTTAAAGAAATAACTCTTATTCCAAACTCAGGTTAGGTACTTAAGCAACTGGCCGCAAGTAGCGGTTCCATGCACAAAAAAACCGCTACATCTTTCGACATAACGGTTCTTACATATTTGCCTTTTGGCATAACCTATAGTATTTACAGGTTTATATGGTCGGAGCACAAGGATTCGAACCTTGGACCCCCTGCTCCCAAAGCAGGTGCGCTACCAGACTGCGCCATACTCCGAAATGAGGTATATGGGGTGGCTAATGGGACTCGAACCCACGACAACCGGGATCACAACCCGGGGCTCTACCAACTGAGCTATAGCCACCATAGAGTGCATTATCATGCATTTTTTATATTTGGCGGCTTAAATGGCGCGCCTGACAGGATTCGAACCTGTGACCACCCGCTTAGAAGGCGGGTGCTCTATCCAACTGAGCTACAAGCGCATGATCGCCGGATTAATAAACCACCATGCGATGTTTCGCTTAAATTGGTCGGAGCACAAGGATTCGAACCTTGGACCCCCTGCTCCCAAAGCAGGTGCGCTACCAGACTGCGCCATACTCCGATCATTTTCAGCTTCGTTTCGTACGTCGTACGCTACGGGGTGCATTCTAGGCGCGACAGCGTCACTCGTCAACACCTAGATTTAAAAAAAATGAAATTATGCCCCCAACCGTCTATTTATCCACCAAAAGCACTGATATCATTGGTTTTTCAGCGCTTTAGGCTGGCAGTAAAGTTTAACATGCGGTCTAAAGGCAGTTTGGCACGTCGTGCCAGTGCCGGATCAACATGGATTTCCTGATCCCCGGTTTTTAGCACATGCAGCAGATTTTCCAGCTCGTTCATGGCCATCCACGGGCAATGTGCGCAGGAACGGCAGGTTGCCCCTTCGCCAGCGGTAGGCGCTTCAATCAGGATTTTATCCGGTGCCGCCTGCTGCATCTTATAAAAAATGCCACGGTCGGTTGCCACAATCATGCGCTTGTGCGGTAGCGTTTGCGCCGCCTTAATCAGCTGGCTGGTACTACCCACGGCATCGGCAATATCCACTACCGATTCTGGCGATTCGGGATGCACCAGTACTGCAGCATCCGGGTACAGCGCCTTCATATTGGCAATACCACGTGCACGGAATTCTTCATGCACAATGCAGGAGCCATCCCATAACAGCATGTCGGCACCGCTTTTCTTCTGGATATAGCGGCCTAAATGCTGGTCGGGTGCCCAGATAATTTTTTCACCCAGGCTATCCAGATGATCAATAATTTCTACCGCACAACTGGAAGTCACTACCCAGTCGGCACGGGCTTTTACAGCGGCTGAGGTATTAGCATATACCACCACGGTATGATCCGGGTGTTTATCACAAAACGCTGTAAATTCATCTACCGGACAGCCTAAATCCAGCGAACAGGTAGCTTCCAGTGTGGGCATCAGCACGGTTTTTTCCGGAGACAGTATTTTTGAGGTTTCACCCATAAACTTGACGCCAGCCACCATCAGCGTCGTTGCAGGGTGGTCACGGCCAAAACGCGCCATTTCCAGTGAATCAGACACACAGCCACCAGTTGCCTCAGCCAGTGCCTGAATTTCCGGATTACAGTAATAATGCGCCACCAGCACCGCATTACGTTTTTTCAGTTCGGCAGCAATTTCATCATTCAAGTCCTGCTTCTCAGCATCGGTAAGCTGAATTTCCTGATGCTGGCCTAAACGATCTAAATGCTCTTTAACTAATGCCTTGGCATTGTTTTCGATCAGAGTGGATGTGGTCATGGGGGCACTCATAGGAAAGGAATCTCGCTCATGTTACGGGCTGGCTATGCAAAACCGGATGGCTTGGCCAGAACATGTTATAAGTTTAAGTCTAAATACATGGGAGTGCCACTTATAAAAGCCTCCCAACACTGCGGAATCATACTGATGCCCTGTATAAACATAAAAGCACCCTATGGTGCTTTTATGAGGTGCAATGCTGTCGTTTCAAGGCAGCACAGGCAATAATTAAGAACGGTAATCTGCGTTAATTTTCACGTAATCATAGGATAAATCGCAGGTCCATACGGTATCTACCGCTTCGCCACGGCCCAGTGCAATACGGATGGTAATTTCTTCCTGCTGCATTACCGCAGCACCCTGTGCTTCGGTATAGTCAGGTGCGGCACCACCATTGCGGCAAATTTGCACATCATCCAGCCAGACCTGAATTTTAGATACATCCAGATCTTCCACACCGGCCTTGCCCACTGCTGCCAGAATACGGCCCCAATTCGGGTCAGAAGCAAAGAAAGCCGTCTTGATTAATGGTGAATGCGCGACGCTATACGCGATATCGCAGCACTCCTGGGTATTATTGCCGCCCTCTACACGTACGGTGATGAACTTGGTAGCGCCTTCACCATCACGCACAATCAACTGCGCCAAACGGATAAATACGCGCTGCAATACGCTAAACACGGTCTGATAGCGG
>JASLIR010000193.1 GCA_030152125.1 Alkanindiges sp. | reverse complement strand
CGTACTCAATACCGAGCTGGACTATATAAAGAAACGCCTGCAAACCGACCCTGACTTTAGCGGCTCTGTAAAAGACAGTTTTTACTGGTACGATGAGTGGCGCGATGCCAGCATCCCTGTGGTTTTTAAGCAGCTGGATAGCGGCATTCATGATGAAGTGTCTTATAACAATAAAAAGTTTGTGGTGCTGGTAGAGCAGGACAGCAGCAAGAAAATTCTTGCCATGGATATAACCCACATTGAAAATTATGAAAGCATGGTGATTTTCTTTACCCTGTTACTGACCGTGCTGGTTGTGGTGATAATGGCATTTACTGCCTATTGGGCTTTGGGGCGTTTGATCGACCCTATCCTGAATATTGCGAGGGATATTTCTAGCCTGCCGCCGGATGGTGTAGGGCAGAGAATCCAGCTGGCTGAATCGGTTCCCTACGAATCATTTGTGATTTCCGATGCGCTGAACCAGTATATGGAAAGGATTCAACAGCATATCCAGCGTGAAAAAAGCTTTATCAATACTGCAAGTCATGAATTGCGTACCCCGATTTCGGTCATTTCCGGGGCCATGGAAGTTGCCTTAAACCACCCGGACACCCACCCGAACATTTTGCCGCACTTACAGCGCACCGCACGCATTGCCCAGGAAATGGAAGAGCTGCTTACCTTTTTACTGGCCCTGGCCTGGGATAAAGAGAAGCTGCGGCATACTGCCGAGCTGATTGACCTGAGCCTGGAGTTACCCGTGATCATCGAGAACCATCGTTATTTATGTGCGGGCAAGCATTTGTCGGTTGAGAATCAGGTGACGCAACCCATGCTGATTGAGGCGCCTGTGCAGTTGTTACGGGTTGCCATAGGAAACCTGGTTCGCAATGCGATAGAAAACAGTGATAGTGGTGTTATCCGTGTGTATGTGGAGCAGCAGACATTAATTATTGAGGACCCCGGACACGGCATGGGGGCCTGGGAAAAGAGTGTGCTGTATACACAAATGGCGCGATCCGGTGAAAAAGGTTTTGGCGGTATTGGTATCGAACTGATATTAAAGATATGCCAGCACTATGGCTGGGATCTCCAGTTTAAGCCGGCAGCGCAAAAGGGCACCTGCGCCATGCTGGCTTTCGTCTGAAATTTATAGGGAATCCAGTTTTACGTTGAATAATTCGGCAAACAGGTACTAATGCACTTTTTTGACACAAATAACATCAGCAATCATTAAATTTTGCCATATGAACAGGGCAAATTGTCTGTTATAAGATAGCTCACCGAATGTTTGCAAAGCTGCCAAGCCAGCAAATCATGCTAGCAAAATAAGGTGGTTGCAAAAGCAACGAATGATTAACCCCATGGAATAGAGGATGTGACATGCCTGCATTTTTAAGTGATGACTGGTTTTCTACTGTAGAAAAATTTACTGCTGAAGCTGGCGATTTGAATCTGCCACCAGTATTGGCAAACCTGGCTTTAAACCTGAATGTGACTGATGCTGGTTCAGAAACAGCGGTAGCACTGGACGGTGGCAAGATTGTGAAAGGTGAATCACCAAACGCAAAAACCACCCTGAGCCTGGATGCAGAAACCCTGCGTAAAGTATTTCTGGAGTTTGACATGGCTGCTGCAATGCAGGCATTCATGACTGGCAAAATCAAGGTGCAAGGTGACATGAGCCAGTTAATGGCACTGCAAACCGCACGCCCAAGCCAGGAACAAAAAGACCTGTTCCAGCGTGTACTGTCTGTTACTGAATAATTTTCAGCTTTCAGTGCAAAACCCGTCGCATGACGGGTTTTTTATTGGGTGCAATATGAGTGATGCCCTGTGGCTATGGCGGTAGAATTAGCTTAAACGCAGCTTATAACGCGCAGTTTACCAGGACTAATAAGGACAGAAGTGTGGGAGAGCAGCTTGGGTGGTATTTTTTATTATTGCAGTGCTATCGGGACTTTTGCGCTATTCTTCTCACGATATCCTTCCGTTGAATATCTTGTATTTTGTCAGGCAGGAAAAGAATCTGGCAGCAGGAAGCTTGGGCGCATTAATAAAATAGCGCCTGCATAAACATGGCAGCCAGAATCATACCCATTATAAAAAACAGACAAGCCATGCGGTCAATCGCCAGCTTCTCCACAGTATGGACTAATTGTTGATGCGCAGACTCACGAACAATTTTCATTTTAAAAGCTCAACAAAACAGGCTGCCAGTGCAATATTAATAAATTGCTTAATTAAGGCTCTTTTGTAGCATAAATATTAGCCTGAATCCAGATATTTCCACGAATATAATCACCAATATTAAATATTTTTGGTTCTTTTTGATTATTTAAATAGGCCAGGCGGATAATCACGGGATTAATATCCGCTTCACGCATAATGGAGACATCCAGCAACTGTACTTCTGTATTCATAAACACGGTGCTGGAAATACCCAGTACTTCTCCCTGAAACCAGGCTTCATCTTCCTGGCCAAAGGTATCGCCATACAGGTAAGCCACCATTTTCGACAGGTCCAGCGTCACCGGGGCTTTGTCATCCTCGCTTTGCGCCTGCCATGCTGCAATTTGTTCCTGCAGGTTTTCAGGGGCAATGCCATTATTTTTGGAGAGAATGTCATTTAATGCACGGTGGTGGTGAATAGCGGCCGGATCATCCACAATAATCGTATCGGCTGGATTTACTTTTTCCAGCTCATAAGCAAAACCGCCAAGTGCGATATTATAAATTTTTTCCTGTGTATAACTTTTCTGGTTTACAGCATATAAATTATCAAAGGCATATATTGTAGCGCCGTCTGCCGTTTGTAGATTTAAAATCGCCTGTACCGAGTTTTCACAATAGGCAATACGTTTTATCTGTGCTGCCAGAGTATAAGGGCTGTGGACAACCGGGAAGGCGGTAATCAGGTTTACCGGCTGCTGCTGTTCATTAACCCGGATAATCTGGGCAACCTGTAGCTGCTGCGCCGGGCCATTAATTAACCAGATGTCGGCGGGCAGGTCGGCCTCTTCACTAATCCCCAACGGCATTTCAGGATTATCCAGGGCAACCTGTAACCATTGCGGCACATCGCTTTGTGGCTGGCCGGAAAGTAACTGCCAGTGTGCGGCATGTCCGCCGATACTGCCTTCTTCAAGTTTAATGCGTTCCGGGGCGTTTACTGTATGTGTCATATAGTCCATCATCTGCTTGGCTGTATTATTCAGCGCTACGCTGAATGCTCATAGTTGGGGGCATTTTTTTAGATTCAAACACCAGCGTTCAAAAAACTCAATGCTTTTGATGATATAGCATGCATAACTTATGTGATTTCAGGCTAAAAAACATTCATGCTCTTTCGGCGCTAGCCCGCTATAAAGCTGTTCAGGCTTTTGCCAGGTTTATTGTTATTGGTGGCTAGACACATATTTGCATCGAAGCGGCACTACCATCCACTGGCACCTGTTAGTAATATCAAACGTGAAGCATTAATAATAATTGTCAGATACAGGGTCTTTTCCATGCCAGATAGCCAGCACAACAGATTAATTTCACTGGTGATGAACACGGGTTCGGGACACCATGCGGCTGGGCATGAAGATTTAGCCGGGCAACTCAGGCAGTTTTTTAATGCACAGGGTTTTGCGGTAGATGTGTATTTACCCACAGCCAGTAATGAGTTAAGCCATCTGGTGAAAATGGCTGTTGGCAAGCATCAGCGTCAGCATCGCCCGGGTATTATTGTTGCAGCCGGTGGTGATGGCACCTTAAACAGTGTGGCGCAAAAGCTGGTATATACCGATATTGCCCTCGGCATCATTCCCTTAGGCACTTTTAATTATGTGGCACGCGCACTGAATATCCCTTTAGAGCCGATGGCTGCCGCACAGGTGATTGTGCAAGGGGTGCGCCGTGAGGTGAATGTGAGTACCGTGAATGATTATGTGTACCTGAATAATGCCAGCATTGGTTTGTATCCTAAAATTATTGAGCAGCGGGAAACCGATAATGCCCGCTTTGGCCGTTTTCGTGCCGTAGCCTTGCTGTCCGGTTTTGCGGTGCTGATGCGCGAGCAATATAAATTACGTTTAAAGATGACCATTGATGGGGAAAAGAAACGGATTGAGTCGCCGCTGGTATTTTTTGGCAATAACCAACTGCAATTACAGG
>JASLIR010000141.1 GCA_030152125.1 Alkanindiges sp. | reverse complement strand
TGTGGCGCCAATATGAATTTTGACCGTCTGCGCTATATCGCCGAACGTACAGAGCTGGGTGAAAAACGCGAGGCAATTTTTGCCGTGACTATTCCAGAAAAAACCGGGGCCTTCCTGGACTTTTGTCGTGCCCTGCAAGGCCGAGGCATTACCGAGTTCAACTACCGCCATAACCGCAGTGCCATTGCCCAGGTGTTTGTGGGCATTAGCCTGAAAAACGGCGCTGTTGAGCATCAGGAAATTTTTAACAAGCTCAGCACTGACTATCAAACCGTTGACCTGACCGATGACGAGATTGCCAAGCTGCATATCCGCCATTTAATTGGTGGTCATGCCCATCTGGACGATGAACATTTATTCCGGGTAGAGTTCCCGGAACGTCCCGGTGCCCTGCTTACCTTCCTGGAAAAACTGGGCCAGCAATTTAATATTTCCCTGTTCCACTACCGCAACCATGGTGCTGCGGAAGGCCGTGTGCTGATGGGCTTACAACAGGGCCAGCATAGCTATGCAGACCTGATTAAGGAACTGGACAATATTGGCTACCCCTATCAGCAAATCAGCAACAATGCGGGTTATCAACTGTTTCTTAAATAAGCTATAAAAAAAGATGAGCCTTGGCGTGGGCTCATCTTTTTTATCAACACTGAATATTAAAAGCCTAACTAGCAGCCTGTTCACTACGCTTCTTATAAAAATCCAGAATCACTGCAGAAAAATCCTTAAACATCCAGTCTGCTAATGGCCCTGCATAAAAGTTCACCTCGGTGCTTACCCGGTAGTTTACATCCAGCGTCAGCTGTGTGCGCTGCGCGTCCAGTGGCTTAAGCGTGAATGCAGTATCCAGCACATCAAAATACTTCCCGCCCACCTTCACGTGGTCATCCAGCGCACCTTTAGGAAAAGAGCCATCTTCAAAACGGTATGTCCAGCGTAAATATTCATTAGGTACCGACTGCTGGATCAGCTCTTCAAAGCGGACACCTTTTTGCCAAACTGAATCACGGATTAGTCCTTCCGGCGTTTGCCTGGTCACCCCGGAAACCGGATAAGGTACCCCAATGCCATACACCACACTGGGTTTGAACTCGTCCGGCTGAATATCGGTCACATGATTAATCTGCTGCCAGACCACGGATGCAGGTGCATGAATGATTTGAGTATGCTGCGTATGGCCTAAATAATTACCGGGCTGTTCCGGGATTAGAATCAGTAGCAGTGGTAAAACCGCCAGTGAATACACACCGCGCTGCGGCTTCCATAACCAGCGGCAGCACCAGTGCATCAGGGCTGCACCCGCACACAAAGCAGCAAACATAATGGGCGATGCGATCAGCAGGCAAATGACGCCTTCATGCAGCACCAGCACCGAAAGAACGATAATCGCCAGCATAAACACCAGCAAACTGATCATAACCGATGAAAAACTGGCGGGCTTGCTGTAATTCTGTGCATAGGCAATCAATGCGCCCATAATGCAGGGCGAAGCAATTAAAAACCCGGCACCTACCAGGCGATCCAGCCCGCTGCCAATCAATGCAGTTACCGTAAGCACTGCAATCAATAAAACCAGCGGCAATATTTTCTGTAACCAGTTACGTAATGGATATTTTAAAACAGTACTGTCTGTTGCTTGCAGTGCCGCTGCCTGCTGCTCTGTTGCCTCCAGGCTGAGCACGATAAGCTGTCTGTCCACAAGATGCTGTACGTTCAACAGGCTGCGCTGTACCGGCGTCAACTGCTCTAAGGTTGCCTGCTGCAATTCCGGGCTCCACTGCTGTTCAGGCAGCGCACAGGATTGCCCCCCATTAAGTTGCCGGACAATATCATTAGCTTTTTGTTGTTGATCCTGCATATTTTTTCACTTTTCAAATAGTAAAAGTAACCAGCATTGGCCTGCCACTGAATAGAAACCTAAAATTAATACCAGTTCAGCAAGGATACCCCCACGCCGATATAGGTAGCACGGTGGTTATAGTCAATCAGGCTTTCACCATAGCCATCAAATAGCTGCACATAGCCTCGTAAGGCATGACTGATCGGGAATGCCCAGTCCAGCTGCACGGCACCACGCGCGTTATCCCCGGTTTTCAGGCTATGGCGTAACATCATGGAAAACTCATGATCCTTGTATTTATAAAAGGCCTGTAAATCACCACGGCCGATATAGTCCTCAATATCCTTGTTGTCGTTATCTTTTGCAGTTTCCTTAAAGCGGTACCAGGGACGCAGCATCAGGGCAAAATTATCCCGCTCAAAGCCTATGTTTAAAATAGCGCGGTTCCAGCTGCGCGATAACGGTAGTGAGCGTCCATTGGACTGATGGTTCAGGCTGATACCCAGTAAACGTCCATTTAAACCAAACAGGTTGTAATTGGTCTTAAAAATCAGGCTGGCTTCCGGCTCATAATTGGTTTCCCGGAATGGCCGCGAATTATCCTCATTATATAATTGCCAGTGTGAAGACTGGGTATAACCCAGCCATAAATCACCGTAGTCACCAAACACCCCTTCCATGGCCTTGGTTTTTAAACTGAGCTGAAACTTGCCTTCCACATGCTTGTTATCCTGTGAGGTGGTGGCGCGGTTATCCGGATTGGGGCTGGTGGGTTCGTTGTTATCACTGGTGGCATAAAACACCGGCAACACATAAATGGGCTTATACGCCCTTAAATGAAAGGTACCTAGCTTGGCATTCTCTGACAACTCCCAGCGCCGGTCCAGCAGCGACACACTGGGATCAAAATTAGGTGCCTTACCTGCCCAGTCCAGTGGGTTCATTTTTGCCAGCACATCCCTAGCAGTAAACTCACTGGATGGTTCCGCTTTAGCCTCTACAGCGGCCCTACTATCCTTTAGCACCACAGAAGACGCTGCCTTACTGCTGGAAGGTGCCGCCACCTGTGCAGGGGTAATCCCCACCGTTGCTGCTGCCGTGGTGGCAGGCTTGTTAAAAAAAGAATCGTAACAGCTCAACCGCTCGGCACTGCCTTCCAGTGCCACACAGGCTTCCGGGCTGGAAGGCTGGTATTGCTGCTCTGCACTGGCATTTGCAACCGAAGGTACAACCTCCGTTGCGCCACTTTTGGCAATACTGCCTGTTTTACTGGCTGTTGCAGCATATGCCACCGGCATGCCCAGCAATAAAGCACTTACCATGGATATACAGCGCGACATATGGTTTTTATACAATGGATGATGTGGATGAACCGGCTGTTTAATCATTTGCTGTTGCTCCATGTTTCACCTGACTATTTTATGCCTGAAGTTTGTATTGCTGTTATATCAGTAATTTCTTGTGTATACCGGGTTCAGTATGCATAAAAAAGCCACCACATACATGTGATGGCTTTTCCGGCTCACCTGTGCTTATACCTTTAACACATGGAAGCCAAGTTCTTCAAGTGCTGCCTGTTTGGCATGCGGTGCCACCACTGCACGTACCGGCTGTTTGCCCTGCAGGTATACGCGAGCAACCTGCTTCAAATCATCCAGTGTCACAGCCAGCAAGGCTGCACGTAGCTGCTTCCTGAACTCAGGGGTACGCCCATGCAAAATCGCATGGCAGGCCGTCACTGCTTCCCCTGCTGGCGATCCCGGCTTATCCATACTGGCAATCAGACCCAGAATAGCCTCTTCCAACTGGTAAGCTTCCTGCTTGTCATTAAACAGCCACTCGATACTGGCCTGAAAATCGGCAAAGGTTTCAGCCAGTCGCGGGTCACGGTAGCTATGGAAACGGAAGGCACAGGCATTACCATCGTAGCTGGCACCACCACCATAGGCGCCACCCTGCTCACGCAGGGCGCGATGCAGGAAGCCATTGCGCAGGTATGGTCCCAATACCATCAGGGTAGCAGTATCGGCATGTTCAACTGCTACTGCCGGATAAACGGCAGCACAAAATTGCACATTGGCCTGAATCAGCCAGGCAATATCCTGTGCCTGGCCCTGTGGGGCCACTGGTAAATCTGCTGTTGGTAAAGGGGCTGTTTCAGGTACTACCGTATCTTGCCATACGCTAGCCAGATGCTGGCTAATGGCTTCCAGCTTCTCCTGTTCTGCCACCAATACAAAGCGTTTGGACGAAGCCAGCACACGCTGATGTAATGCGGCAATATCAGCAATCAGTTGATCAAGCCTGCCTTCATCCTGTTCAAGCTGGGTAACCAGTTCCTTAAACCATACCAGTGCGGGCAAACCGGCATTATAGTAATCGCGCTGCGCTACCACACTCATATCGCGGGATGCCGTTTGCAGGGCGTAGCTGTGACCAGAGTTGGCCAGCCGTGATGACCAGCGTGCCTTGCGTTGCTGTAATAGCTCCAGAATGCGGTCTTTCTCATCCAGGCGCAATTCTGTAAAGGCTTTTTTCAGCAAATCCAGCGCAGGCAATTTTTCTGTCAGGGCTTTGGTGGCCAGCACTAAAAATGCACTGGCTTGTTGCGCCTCATCTACACTGGAACGAATGCTGGCACCTAAGCTCACCCCACCACTCAAGGCAGATTGCGCCTGCTGAATGGCCAGATAATCCAGCTCACCAGCACCCAGTTCGCCAATCAGTGAGGTATAGATACCCAGTAATGGCGATTTGAATGCATCATCCGGCAAGTCAATAATCAGTTGGGCATAATACAAGCCATTGGTGCCTGCAGCATAACGGTGGAATGGCACCAGCTGGCCTGCCACCGACAGGCTGCTTTCTTCACCGTCCACAATATGTAGTTCTGCCGGAATATCCTGCAAACCTACTTTTGGCAGCAGGGATAAGTCATCTTCCTGGGCCTGGCGTGCCGCCAGAGCTTCAGCCTGCTGTTGCAACTGCTCACGCGCAGCAGCATCCAGCGTTTGCTCAATGCTATCCAGACGCGCCTGCTCGGCCTGCTGGTCACGCGCGGTTTTTTCCGGGTCGGGCTTTAAGGTCAGGCGTACACGGTGCGGGTTATCAATCAGGTATTGCTGGATCAATCCCGGCAACCATTGCGGGTCTTTTAAGGAGTCACGGATTTCCGCCAGATGCGGCTCAATCTGCCACACTGCCAGCGGGTCCCCTGCGTGGATACCACTACCCAAGCCGTTTAATAACAAGGTTAAGCCATAGGGCATACCATCGCCGCTGACTTCGCGCTGTTGCAGCTCAATCTGGTGCAGTACCGCTTCCACTTGCTCAGGGTCAATCGGATTGCTCGCCACATCATGCAAAACTTGCAGCACCCCAGCTTCAACCGCATCGGCCTTGTCCGCTTCACTGCCCTGCAAACCGCAATAGAACGTCATTTCATAGTTGCTGTCATCCAGGCCCATCAGTGGTGCAGTGGACTCGCCCAGCTCACAGGTTTCCAGATACTGACGCAGTGGCGAAGCCGAATGCTCCAGTAGTACCCCTTCCATCAGGCGCAAGGCCAGCCGGGTTTTAATATCAGTGCTTGGCGGTAATAGCCACGCCAGCTGGATATAGGTTTTCTTGCTTAAATCGTCTGAATCCACCGCATACACATCTTCCACCCGCAACGGCTGGCTTAAACGCTGCTCCGGTACCGATGCCAGGGTTTCACTACGGCTAAAATGCTGCAAGGCATCCTGCTCAAACGTGCTTTGCAGCTCCAGTGGGGTCAGGTTGCCATAGGTCATAAATACGGCATTGGACGGGTGATAATGCGACTTGTAGAAGTCCAGCAGGTCCTGATGGCTTAAATCTGGGATATCGGCCGGGTCGCCACCGGAATTATAGTGATAGGTAGTTTGCGGATATAAATGATGTGCCAGACGGTGATACAGCTGGTCAGTTGGTGAGCTCATCGCCCCTTTCATTTCATTAAATACAATGCCTTTAAATACTGGTTTGCCATTTTCCAGCTCAACCCGGATACCTTCCTGTGCAAAATCCAGCGCATGGATATTGGCAAAAAAGGCCGCATCCAGATACACCGACAACAGGTTATAAAAATCGGTCCGGTTTTGGGTGGCAAATGGATAGGCGGTCCAGTCTGCAGCAGTAAATGCGTTCATAAAGGTATTTAATGAACGCTTGATCATGGAAAAGAACGGGTCACGCACCGGGTATTTTTTGGAACCACACAGCGCCGTATGTTCCAGAATATGTGCCACACCACGCGAATCCATCGGCTGGGTTCTGAAGGCGACCAAAAATACATTTTCATCATTATTACTGGCCAGATGATAATGCAGCGCACCCGTCGCACGATGACGATATTCCAGAAACTCTGAAGACAAAGCCGGAATATACTGGCGACGAACCAGTTCAAACGCAGGATGAACCAGATTCGCTTCCGTCACTGAAAATGCAGCTGTCATGCAAACTCCAAAAAATCATTTTTAATAGGCACTAACCCATTCGACCATACACCAGTAGATCACTCATCACTAGCTATGCGTCATCAGATCATGCGTCACTTTAAAGCAAGCATACCAGCAAATGCCCTATGAATCTGCATCAGGCTTGATCAAATGGTCAAAGGCAGGATATTTAAACCCATAAGGCTTTAGATCGGGTTAGCTGCAAGAATTTCAATCTATTTATAGGAACACTCATCCCCACAGGATGGCAGTCATGCTAACCTTATAGCAATTTTTTATATTGACTGATTTGAAGGGCAATTATGGCGCTTGAACTGTACTCCATTGGCAATGCACTGGTGGATCAAGAGTTTTTAATCACGGAAGATTTCCTGCAACAACAACAATTGCAAAAAGGCACCATGCAACTGGCAGATCAGGC
>JASLIR010000012.1 GCA_030152125.1 Alkanindiges sp. | reverse complement strand
AACTGGACATATGCTTGAAGAAGGCATCAACGAGGCGGGCGCAACATCGGCGTGGATTGCACTGGGACACCCCAATTTCTTGCATACAAGTATGAATATCAGCGTATTTTTGAAGGTGGGTATAAGCCGGTTCCAGTTACGTGTTACAGCAATAAAAATGCCCGCATATGCGGGCATTTTTAGGTGTTGATTACCGGGCGTTAAATTAACGCTGGTCCAGCTCAACAAAATTGCGTTGCTGGCTGCCTTTGTACAACTGGCGTGGACGGCCAATCTTGTACGGGGCGCTGTGCATTTCCAGCCAGTGGCTGATCCAGCCTACAGTACGTGCCAAGGCAAAGATTACCGTGAACATGCTGGTAGGGATACCAATCGCTTTTAAGATGATACCAGAGTAGAAGTCTACGTTTGGATACAGGTTGCGCTTGATGAAGTATTCATCGTTCAGGGCAATCTTTTCCAGTTCCATAGCCAGAGCCAGTTGTGGATCATTAATGCCCAGTGCTTCCAGTACTTCGTCACAGGTTTGCTTCATTACTTTGGCGCGTGGGTCAAAGTTCTTATAAACGCGGTGACCGAAGCCCATCAGCTTCACTTCTTTGGTCTTCACTTTTTCCATGAAGCCAGCTACGTTTTCAACAGTACCAATTTCGTCCAGCATTTTCAGCACGGCTTCGTTGGCACCACCGTGTGCAGGGCCCCACAGGGCAGCAATGCCAGCAGCAATACAGGCGTACGGGTTGGCACCAGTAGAACCAGCCAAGCGCACGGTAGAGGTGGATGCATTCTGTTCGTGGTCGGCGTGCAGGGTGAAAATACGGTCCATGGCTTTAGCCAGTACCGGATTTACCTTGTAGTCAACATCGGCAGGGGTAGCAAACATCATGTACAGGAAGTTTTCCGCGTAATTTAAATCGTTACGTGGGTACATGAACGGATGGCCGATGGTGTACTTGTAGCTCATGGCGGCCAAAGTAGGTACTTTGGCAATCAGGCGGATTGCAGTGATTTCACGGTGTTTGGAATCGTTAACGTCTAGGCCATCATGATAAAACGCAGACAGCGCACCAACCACGCCACACATAACTGCCATTGGATGCGCATCACGACGGAAGCCGCTGTAGAAACGGTGAACCTGGTCGTGCAGCATGGTGTGATTGCGTACCTTGCTGTAAAATTCTTTTTTCTGTTCAGCATTTGGCAGCTCACCATTGAGCAGCAAATAACACACTTCCAGGTAGTCAGCTTTTTCTGCCAGCTGATCAATCGGGTAACCGCGATGTAATAAAATGCCTTCATCACCATCGATATAGGTAATCTTGGATTCACAGGCCGCTGTTGCCATAAAACCAGGATCGAAGGTGAAATGTCCCTGCGCTGAAATATCCTTAACGTCAATTACATCTGGACCTAATGTGCCGCTATAAATCGGTAAATCAATTTGTTTGCCATCGAGCGTGAGAACGGCTTTTTTGCCAGTTGCTTCAGACATTAAAAACTCTCCTGTCCTGGTGGATGTAGGATCTGGTTGTTCGGAAGACTTTTTCAGACGGATAAATTTCCGAGAACGCCACATGTAAAAAATGCGCTAATAGCTTAGTTTGAACTGAAATTTTGTCAATCATACTTATCGCTAAAAACGCGACTGATGAGGTAAAAAATGCAAATATCTGGCATTTTTTGCCATATTCACCAGTGAGCGAGCTGCAATCTTAAATGAATATGAAACGCAAGTCTTGTATGACATAGCATACAACATGCCAAAGTTAATCCCTAACGCCGCATTTGTAAGCAGATTTGTATAGGGTCTGTTGACAATTCAGATGAAGGTGCGACAGTGGACGTTTTTAGGCGATGCAAGGCATGAATTGCGATATTTTAGTCATTCTAAATGAGCAATGAATAACGCAGTAGCGCCAAAAAACGTCCCTGTCCTTTCAGGTTGTGGCTAAAATTGCCCCAAACTTCGTTGTAAAACTTGCCAAGGGCTTACCATTGCCTGCGTTTCACGCCTAGTTTGAACCAATTTTAGCCGACAACGCGGTCTGCATATGAAATGTCAACAGACCCTCCTGGGAAACAGCTGTAATCCCGGTTGATAGCAGAGATACTGGCCTTGGGAGGGCATATTCATGAATCCGACAAATTCTGTCCAGTATGGACGCAGTGTGAATGCAGGCTTAAATGTGGCTGAGAAACTGAACAAAAGCGCTGTTATATTAATAAAACTACACCAAACAGCCGCGCCGTTATGAAATAAATTAATTAGGGAAACATCTACGCACTTTAAAATTTTTTGGCATAGTTGCCTGCTTTTGTGAATTATTGCACTCATTCATCAATTTGAAGCGTTAATACGCCTCTTTAGAAACGGCCCGTGCTGGTTCGTTTTAGGAAATATCAAGCATGTCACGATTTTTTATCGATAGACCAATTTTTGCCTGCGTGATTTCAATCATTGTGATGGTGATGGGAATTGTGGCGATTAGGCAACTGCCGGTAGAGCAGTATCCTGATATCGCCCCGGTTACGATTAACGTGACAGCCAATTACACTGGCGCTTCTGCCCAGACGGTAGAAAACAGTGTCACGCAGTTGCTGGAACAGCAAATTACCGGCATTGACAATATCTTGTATTTCTCTTCAACCAGCTCTGCCTCCGGCCAGTCGCGTATCAGCATCAGCTTTGCCCAGGGTACCAACCCGGATACTGCACAGGTACAGGTGCAAAATAATATTAACCGCGCCCTGAACCGCCTGCCGGATTCGGTACAGCAGCAAGGGGTGACGGTTACCAAATCGCAGGGGACAGATACCCTGATGGTGGTGGGTATTTATGATACCAGCCGCAAGATGAATAACGTTGACCTGTCGGATTACCTGATTAACAACATCCAGGAGCCGGTGGCGCGCCTGAATGGCGTGGGGGAAACCAGTGTATTCGGTTCTGCCTATGCCATGCGTATCTGGCTTAACCCGCAAAAGCTGAACCAGTATGGCCTGATTCCTTCCGACATTCGTGCTGCAGTCACTGCACAGAACACCCAGGTAACCGCTGGCGAACTAGGTGGTGCACCCGCAGCGGATAGCCAGTATTTTAATGCGCAGGTCACAGCGCTGTCGCAACTGCAAACCGTGGATGAGTTTAACAATATTATTATTAAGGCCACTAATGCTGGCGGGCTGGTGTATTTAAAGGATGTAGCACGGATAGAGCTGGGTGCGGAAAATTACCAGAACGTAACCCGCATTAACGGCTACCCCTCCTCCGCCATGTCCGTATCGCTGGCTTCCGGTGCCAATGCCCTGCAGGTGGCGGATGCGGTACGCGCCAAGGTGAGCGAGCTACAGAAAAACCTGCCACAGGGCTTAAAGGTGGCCTATCCACGTGATACCACGCCCTTTGTAAAAGCATCCATTCATGGGGTGGTTAAAACCCTGCTGGAAGCGATTGTGCTGGTGGTGGTGGTGATGTTTGTATTCCTGCAAAGCTGGCGTGCCACACTGGTACCCACCATTGCAGTACCGGTGGTGTTGCTGGGTACCTTTGCAGTGCTGTCGGTGCTGGGTTTTAGTATTAATACCCTGACCATGTTTGCGCTGGTGCTGGCCATTGGCCTGCTGGTGGACGATGCCATTGTGGTGGTGGAAAACATTGAGCGCCTGATGCATGAACAACATCTGTCCGCCAAGGATGCCACCATTGAATCCATGCAGGAAATTCAGGGTGCAGTGATTGGTATTACCATGGTGTTGACCGCGGTATTTATTCCCATGGCATTCTTTAGTGGCTCTACCGGGGTAATTTACCGCCAGTTTGCCATCACCATTGTTACGGCCATGGTGTTGTCGGCCCTGGTAGCCCTGACTATTACACCGGCTATTTGTGCGGCTATCCTGAAGCCCAAAGTGGAAAAAAGTACTGGCTTTTTTGCCCGTTTTAATCAGGGTTTTGACTGGTTACAGCGTGGCTATCAGCAGCGTTTAACCGGATTTACCAGGCAGCCGCTGATTGCAGCTGTGGTTTTTGTACTGTTTAGTGCTTTGCTGACTTTCCTGTACCTGCGTTTGCCTACCAGCTTTCTGCCCGAGGAAGATCAGGGCTCTTTAACCGTGCAATACCAGTTGCCAGAAGGGACGCCGTTATCCAGAACAGTAGCGCTGGGTGAGCAGATATCGCATTATTTTACCGAGAAAGAAGACAAAAACCTGAATGCTATCATTATGATTACCGGGCGTTCGCAGGCCGGTACCGGGCAAAATGTGGGGCAGGCGTTTATTTCACTGGTGGACTGGACAGCGCGCCCCGGCAAGGATAATTCTGCCGCAGCTATTATTGCGCGTGCCAACAAGCATTTTAAACATGTAAAAGATGCAAAAATTACCGTGGGTGCACCGGCAGCCATTCGTGGTTTGGGTGACTCTAACGGTTTTGAAATGTGGCTGCGCGACAGTGGTGGTGTGGGGCGGCAGGCGCTGGTCAGCACGCAAAAGGAACTGGTGGATACCGCCGGGGATGATCCTTTGCTCAGTTCGGTACGCATGAGTAGCCTGAGCGACAAAGCGCAACTGCATTTAAATATTGACCAGAAGCAGGCCAATATTTTGGGCATTGCACAAAGTGATATGAATGCCACGCTGGCAGCGGCCTGGGGTGGTACTTACATCAATGATTTTCTGGATCGCGGTCGTATCAAGCGCGTGTATATGCAGGGTGACCAGCAGTTCCGTGCCAGTCCGGAAAACCTGGCTGACTGGTATGTCCGCCAGAAAGACGGACAAATGGTTTCTTTTGCCACCTTTAGCAACTTAAGCTGGACGTCGGGGCCGCAGGTACTGCAGCGCTTTAATGGCCTTTCGGCAGTGAAAATTCAGGGCGCTTCGGCAGCAGGTGTCAGCTCCGGTGATGCCATGCAAAAAATGCAACAACTGGTGGATCAGCACGAGGGCTTTGACCTGGCCTGGAGTGGCGTGTCCTTTGAGGAAAATGCATCCAGTAGCCAGACATCATTGCTGTATGCGGTATCCATTGCCTTTGTGTTCCTGTGTCTGGCGGCGCTGTATGAAAGC
>JASLIR010000007.1 GCA_030152125.1 Alkanindiges sp. | reverse complement strand
AAGAAACCCATAACGAGTGGTGTACCCAAATTGTGGCGGAGTTAGGCTGGACTGGCCCGGTATTCCGTTGTTCCGGTTTAACCAAAGAAGGCACCATGAAGGTAGCATATTACCTGATGGACCAGATTGAGCAGGAACAGGAACGCGAACAGGAAGATCCTGACTTTGCACAGGCCAAGAAAGAGTTCCGTGAGCGTCTGGAGCAGGAAACCCGCGAAAATGCGCTGGCAGCCAAAGAAGCCTACAAGGCTGCACGCCGTGCTGCACGTCTGGGTGATGATCACGACGACGATGATTTTGATGACGACGACTTTGACGATGATGACGAAGGCGGCATGGAAGTAATTTATGCAAGATAAGGTAGTGCAGGAGCCGAAGATGACCTCATCACTGCAAGCGTGTCCACGTGATTTAGCCTGTAAACGCATTGTGGTAAAAATCGGTTCGGCTTTACTGACAGCCAATGGCCGTGGTCTGGATCATCAGGCCATTGCTGACTGGGCTGGGCAACTGGCCAAACTCCAGCAACAGGGCACCGAGGTGATTGTGGTGTCTTCCGGTGCTGTAGCAGAAGGCATGGTGCGCATGGGTATTAACCAGCGCCCGGACGATTTACCCAGTCTGCAGGCCTGTGCGGCCATTGGGCAGATGGGCCTGGTACAGGCATGGTCATCGGCTTTGATCGAACATGGCATCCATACCGCGCAGGTTTTATTAACGCATGACGATTTAAGCGATCGCCGCCGTTACCTGAATGCCGGTGATGCCTTGCAGCATTTGATTGAATGGCGGGTAGTGCCTGTCATTAATGAAAATGACACCGTGGCGACAGATGAAATCCGTTTTGGTGATAACGATACACTGGCAGCCATGGTATCCAGCCTCGTGGGCGCTGATTTGCTGATTATCCTGACGGATCAGGAAGGCATGTTTGACCGTGACCCACGTAAGGATGCCAATGCCAACTTATTGTCATCAGTACGTGCCATGGACGATAAACTGCTGTTAATGGCAGGTGGCGGTGGTGCGCTGGGCCGCGGCGGTATGGTGACCAAGGTACGTGCTGCGCGCCTGGCAGCCAAATCCGGTTGTCCAACGCTGATTGCCAGCGGTCAAACTGAAAAAGTGTTATTGCGCCTGATGGATGGCGAACCGCTGGGTACGCTGTTAACGGCGGATCAGGATCGTTTAACCGCACGCAAGCAATGGCTGGCAGCACATTTGCAAACCGCCGGACGCCTGATTCTGGATGATGGTGCAGTAGAAGCCATTCGCAACAAGCACCGCAGTTTGTTGCCGGTAGGTGTGCGCTCTGTCGAAGGGCATTTTGAGCGCGGTGATGTAGTGGAATGTGTGAACTTGCTGGGCGAGCGTGTAGCAGTTGGCCGGGTGAACTTTAGTTCAAGTTCGGCACGTCAGGTGCTGGGTCAGCCTTCGGACAAGGTGAATGAGATTCTGGGTGAAAACCGTTCAGTAGAAATGATTCACCGTGACCATATGGCGATCTATTAACATCGTTTTTATCTGCCTGCTTTAAAGATCATGCTGCTGTCATTTGGCAGCATGATTTCCTATCCTAATAAAAAACGTCTACAATCCTGAATATATTGACAGCCATACACGTCTGCCATAACCCGGTAGAAGCAGGCTATATCAAATAAAATCAAATGGAAAAACAGAGATATGCTTTATTTATCAGATAACCAGATTATTCACCTGAAAGACCAGAAACTAACCACCATTCCCTGTCAGGCGATTGAGCAATATAAGAAAAACCTGGAAGAGATCAAGCAGCGCAAGGAATGGAAAAGCAAGGGTACTGGTGCGCAGTTTATGGGGTTAACACATTTGCCCGACATGCAGCCACCTAGCCAGATTTTCCCCAGCGATGCCGTTGTTATTCATGCTGACCAGATTATTTATGCTGCGCGGCTGGATGAAGGAACTGCTATTTACTCCAAGTCCCTGAGTAATTTGCAGGAACTTGAAGGGCTGGTGCTGCGCAAAAATGAGTTTGTGGTATATGACATGGCGTATGATAGCGGCAGCAAGCGGCTAGTACTGTCTGCCAGCGCGCCATATCAGTACGAGCGTCACTTGAGTATTCTGGATGTGGATGGCAACCGTATCCAGTATATAACCGAAGGCGATTGTCAGGATGCCAATCCGGTGTTTGACCCGCAAGACCCGGAGCGGATTTACTATGATTCCTGTGGTTTTGCCTATGACCAGCAGGGTCGGGTAACGATTGGCCCCAAAAGAATTTGCCTGCTTAATTTACGCGCAGGCGAGCTGGATACCGTGCTGGAAGATGGCCATTACAATTTCCTGAAGCCGCAAAAAGATGCTATGGGCAACCTGTATTTTTTAAAACGCCCGTATAAGCACAAAACAGATTCTCTGGCACCTGTAAGAATCATTAAGGCCATTATTGGCTGGCTGGATTTCTTTACCCAGCGTTACAGTGGACAACCCTTAAAAACCACATCGGGCGCCAATCCGGCCAAGGCCAAACAGAAAACCCAGGAAGAGCTGTTTATTGAGGGCAACCTGATTAATGCACAAAAAAACCGCCAGCAGAATATTAATACTGGTGAAAAATACCCCGGCATTATTCCACGTAGTTGGGAGCTGGTGAAGTTAACGCCTTCCGGCGAACTGGTCACGGTTAAAAAAGGCGTATTAAGTTATGCGTTGAAAGAGGGCAATGTGCTGTATTCCAATGGTGGATACCTATTGAAAATTGCACCGGATGGTACGGAAAGTATGCTGGCAGAAGGGCATTTAATTAGCAAGCTGGTCGTTTGAGTGTTGTCGCCGGTTTTTCCGGTTAGGGATGGGTAGCCAGTTTTAGCAGGGATTGCCGGATGGCTTCTTTCATATGCTGCCGGCTGTAAATCGAGCCGCTATGCGGGAAATGAATCATAAAGCCATGGATCTGGATAATAATCAGTGCTGCACGTACTTTGTATTCTTCAGATGGAATAGCTGGTTCCAGCCCTAAAATCAGCTTGTAAATTTCCTTGCGTTCACGGGTCTGGATAGACTCAATCAACTGCGCGGCAAACGGCATGCGATGTGCCAGCGCCCATACTTCGGTAAAAATACTATACACATCCGGTTTTTCAAGTTCTGCCAGTAGCATATCCACGGTAGCCATAAAGCGTTGTAACTGGCTGTGCTGGGTCATGGACTGTACCAGTGCTTCAATACGCTGCTGGTAGCCATCAATGATATAGCCCAAGAGAGCTTCTACCAGTATTTCCTTGCTTTTGTAGTAGTGCTGTACGGTGCTCAGGCTGATATTGAGCTTGCTGGCTACTCCACGCATGGAGAGGCCGGCATAACCTTCCGCCACAAATATTTCCCGCGCTGCCATTAAAATTTCCTGCGCCCTTGCCAAGCCCTTATCAGTCGTTAATGAGGGTTTGTCGCTAAGGGATTCGATGGTGGCGCTGGGCATGGTGGTGCTCTTTGTATGACGGGCAGAGTGTAAAGCATTCTATTTGATATTGACAAATAGGTCGTATGACCTATATTATTTTTTGCGTCATAGGTCAAGTGACCTAATGTGAACGCATACAATGCCTGATACCTGACAGAGGATTTAACGCATGACCACCAAAGTGTTTGTTGCCGGGGTAGGGATGATTCCCTTTGTAAAGCCGGGCAGTAACCAGCCTTATCATGAAATGGGTGCCAGCGCTGGCATGCTTGCCCTGATGGATGCTGGGCTAGCTTATGCCGCTATACAGCAGGCTTATGTGGGTTATGTGTATGGTGATTCTACCAGTGGGCAAAAGGCGGTTTATAAGCTGGGTATGACCGGCATTCCGGTTATCAATGTGAATAATAACTGTTCTACCGGTTCAACCGCGTTATATCTGGCACGTCAGGCCATTGCCAGTGGTGCGGCTGACTGTGTGCTGGCGCTGGGTTTTGAGCATATGAGCCCCGGTGCGCTGGGTTCGGTTTTTAATGACCGGCCAAGCCCATTTGATGATTTTGACCGAGTGACGGATGAGCTGGTGGGCATGCCGGAAGTGCCTTTAGCGCTGCGTTACTTTGGCGGGGCTGGTTTATCGCATATGCAAAAGTATGGCACCAAGCTGGAAACGCTGGCTAAGATTCGTGCCAAGGCCAGCCGGCATGCGGCCAACAATCCTTTAGCCCTGTTCCGCAAGGTGGTAACGCCGGAAGAAGTACTGGCTTCCCCGGTGATGTGGCCGGGGGTAATGACCCGTCTGATGGCATGCCCGCCAACCTGTGGTGCGGCGGCAGCCATTCTGGTGTCAGAAAAATTTGCCAAAGAGCATGGCCTGAATACCGATGTGTATATTGCAGCGCAGGCCATGACTACAGATACCGACACTACTTTTGAAGCCCGTGACATGATGCAACTGGTAGGGTTTGACATGACCAAAGCAGCAGCACAAAAGGTGTATGCCGAGGTAGGTATTAGCGCCGATGATGTGGACGTGGTGGAACTGCATGACTGCTTTGCGCATAACGAACTGATTACTTATGAGGCGCTTGGCTTATGCCCGGAAGGTGGCGCAGAAAAATTTGTGGATGATGGTGATAATACCTATGGTGGTAAAGTGGTCACCAATCCGTCCGGGGGCTTGCTGTCCAAGGGGCATCCGCTGGGGGCTACCGGTCTGGCGCAATGTTACGAGCTGACCCATCAGTTGCGGGGTACTGCAGAAGCACGTCAGGTAGAAGATGCCAGTATTGCCCTGCAACATAATCTGGGTCTCGGCGGTGCCTGTGTAGTGACGCTATACCGTAAATCAGTAGCATAAATCAGCCTGAAAGGATGAAATGGCATGATTGATAAACAGCATATTGGAAAAATATTCCCCCCGCATACGGTAGAGGTGGAAAAAGGACGCCTGCGTTTCTTTGCCCGGGCAATTGGTGAAACTAATCCGTTATATGTTGATGAGGTAGCAGCACAGGCGGCGGGGTATCCATCCCTGCCTGTGCCACCCACATTCCTGTTTAGCCTGGAAATGGAAAAGCCGGAACCCTTTGCCTGGTTTAGTGAGGTCGGTTTGAACCTGTCGCGTATTCTGCACGGTTCGCAATCCTTCACATATCATGCTGCTGCCTGTGCAGGGGATGTGCTGACCTTTTTCTCACATATCAGTGATATTTACGACAAGAAAAATGGTGCACTGGAATTTGTGGTTAAGGAAACCAGAGTCACCGACCAGCATGGCGTGCATGTGGCGGATTTAAGCAGTGTGATTGTGCAGCGAAATGGATAAGGAGGCAGAGATGTCTTTACAGTTTGAACAGATTGACGTTGGATATAGCTTGCCGGAGCTGACCCTGCCTGCCATAAACCGGACCAAGCTGGCGCTGTTTGCCGGCGCATCCGGTGACCATAACCCGATACATATCGACAGTGATTTTGCCAAAGCCGCCGGCATGCCGGATGTATTTGCACACGGCATGTTGTCCATGGCTTATCTTGGGCGGCTGCTTAGCCAGTGGGTGCCGCAGGCGCAACTGCGCCAGTTTAATGCGCGCTTTGTTGATATTACCCATTTGGGTGATATTCCCTGCTGTACCGGGCGGGTGGTTGAAAAACTGACAGAAGGTTCGCAGCAGTTATTGCGTATAGAAATACAGTGCGCCAACCAGCAGGGACAAAGCAAAATTGTGGGCGATGCTTTAATAGTGTGCTAATAGCTAAATGATTTTAAAAATGAACTGAAAGGGAATAGTAATGAAAAATTTAACGGGTAAGGTAGCACTGGTGACAGGTTCCGGACGTGGCATTGGCCGCGCGATTGCACTAAAACTGGCACGGCATGGTGCGCGTGTAGTGATTAATGACCTGGATGCTGACACTGCTAATGAAGTAGTCAGCCTGATTCAGCAGGAAGGTGGTGAGGCAGTGGCTAGCACCGGTAGTGTCACCGATCCTGCCTTTGCTGAACGTTTTATACAAACAGCGGTTGAACATTTTAAGGGGCTGGACATTATTGTCAATAATGCCGGTTACACCTGGGACAACGTAATCCAGAAAATGTCCGATGAGCAGTGGGATGCCATTCTGGATGTGCATTTAACCGCACCTTTCCGCATTTTGCGTGCTGCCCAGCCGGTTATTCGCCAACTGAGTAAAGCTGAGGCGGAAGCGGGTAAGGAAGTGTTCCGTAAGGTGGTTAACATTTCCTCCGTAGCTGGTTTGGGTGGTAATGCCGGGCAAGTAAATTATTCTGCCGGTAAGGCAGGCATTGTGGGTGTTACCCTGGCGCTGGCCAAGGACTGGGGCCGTATGAAGGTGAACGTAAACTGTGTGGCCTTTGGTTTTATTAAAACCCGCCTGACTGAGGCAACC
>JASLIR010000042.1 GCA_030152125.1 Alkanindiges sp. | reverse complement strand
CAAAGGACACGGCGTAATGCCTTTTTCATTTCTGATGATTCTGTATGAGTCACGATGAATTAAATTGCTAGGAGCAAGGTGTTGTATTTTGATCTGCTCAATAAGGATCCATTAAAGTTTAAGCGATACCATCGTTACCTGAGTTATGGTTTCCTGCTGCTTATTTTTTTGGTGAGCTTATCAACCCACGGCACCAGTTTTCATTATTTTTATACCCTGCTGGTTCTAATTGCCATTCCCCTGATTGAAAGTGAAGGCTTAAATGGCATTACCCGCCAGTACGGCTATACCATCACTAACAATGTAATTTTATATCTGGATGCGCTGGCGGTTGCAGTATTTATAAATAGTGTAGACCTTGCCATTATCCCTAGCCTGATTGCAGCGCTTGGTTTTATATTTGCAGCGTTATGGCTTCGTAGCAGCCTGCTGAATGTCATTGCTGCCTTATTGATAGGCGCTTTCAGTTTTTACCTGTGTACTTACCTAACCGGCCGTACAGATATTAACTTCTCTGCCGCCAGCATTGAAGCATCCATTGTTAGTGTCATCTGTTTTGCCCTATATCTGGGTTTGGGCCTGGCGTATTATGATTCGCGTAACCGTTTTCTGGATGCGCAGAAAAAATATGCCGAAGAGCAGGTGGGTAAATATTTAACCCTGGCCAATAAACTGGCTCGTTATGCGCCTTCACAGGTATGGCAGTCCATAATCCGTGGTGAACACGAAGCTAAAATTGATAACAAGCGTAAAAAGCTCACCATTTTCTTTTCCGATATACAGGGTTTTACCGAGCTTTCCGAACGGGTACTGCCGGATGATCTGGCTTTTATCCTGAATGAATACTTTGAGCAAATGAGTGAGTTTGCCCGCAAGTATGGCGGCACCGTCGATAAGTTTATGGGTGATGCCATCCTGATCTTTTTTGGTGATCCGGAAACTAAAGGCGTGAAAGAGGATGCGGTAGCCTGTGTGGATATGGCCATGGCGATGCGCCAGCATATGAAAATCCTACGTCAGCGCTGGAAAAGCATGGGCTATGACGGTTTGCACATCCGGATAGGTATTACCACCGGCTATTGCCACGTGGGTAACTTTGGTACCAATTCGCGCATGAGCTATACCATTATTGGTAAGGATGCCAACCTGGCCGCCCGCTTACAGACTGCGGCAGAAGTGGACCAGATTTTAATTTCGGATAGTACCTACCAGCTGATTAAAGACATTTATACCTGTATACCCTGTGGCGAGCTAAGCCTGAAAGGGTTAAGCGAGCCGGTAAAATCCTGGCAGGTGGAATCGCGTACTGAAAATAAGGATATTTACGATACCCGTTGGCTGGATTATGAGTTTGAAGGGTTTAACCTGCAGTTAAACCTGAATGATCTGAAGCTGTATGAAAGTGAGAAGATTATTCAGGCACTGGAGCAGACCAGTAAGCGCCTGCGTAATGAAGTCACTGACCAGAAAAATAAAGACCAGTTACTATTAAAGAAAGCAGAGTAACCTCGTCCCTTAACGTCTTTTAGTGCCTAAACAAAAAACGCCAGTTAATGGCGTTCTGATGCATGGTTAATCGTATATTTGGGAATTTCAACTTCCAGGTCTTCATCGGTCACCAATACCTGACAGGATAAACGGGAGTCCGGCTCCAGCCCCCAGGCACGGTCCAGCAAGTCCGCTTCTACATCATCCATTTCTTCCAGCGAGTTAAAACCCCGGCGCACTACCACATGACAGGTGGTGCAGGCGGCTGACATATCACAGGCATGCTCAATGCTTACACCGTTAGACAGTAAGCTCTGGCATAAGTTGGCATTGGCTTCAACCTCAAAGCTGGCACCTTCCGGGCAGAATTGGGCATGAGGCAGTACTTTAATGCGTGGCATAATGGTTCCTAAACAATTCTTTGGGTTAAGCGGCTGGCTTAGCCCCAATCTTTTAAACTGGTACCTTTCAGCGCCTGATCGACATGCTGATTCATACGTGCTGCCGCAAAGCTGTCACTATGCTGCTTCAGTTGAGCTACCGCAGCGTCAATGCGGCTTAGGTCGTTACTGTTCAGGCTTTGCTTAAGCTGTTCAATCGCCTGCTGTAACTCATTCAGCGTTGTAACATCCAGCAGCGCAGCATCAGCAATGATAGCCTGTTGCAGCGCTTCCAGCTCGCGCTCGGCTTCAACTTTGGTTTCGTGCAACTGGCGTAATTGCTTGTCTTCCGCTGCAAACTTAAAGCCATCGGTTAACAGGCGGGTAGTGTCCTGCTCGGATAAGCCATAGGATGGCTTAATGCTAATTTCACTGCTGACACCACTGGTTTTTTCGATGGCACTGACGGACAGCAAGCCATCTGCATCAATCTGGAAACGTACTTCAATCCGTGCCGCACCAGCAGTCATGGGTGGAATACCACGTAACTCAAATTTTCCCAGTGAGCGGCAATGTTCTACCAGGTCGCGCTCACCTTGCAACACATGAATCAGCATTGCCGTTTGACCATCCTTGTAGGTGGTAAACTCCTGCTGGCGTGCGACTGGAATGGCCGTATTGCGTGGAATAATGCGTTCCACCAGCCCACCCATGGTTTCCAGACCCAGAGAAAGCGGGGTAACATCCAGCAGCAAAGCACCATCAGCACGGTTGCCAATCAACTGGTCGGCAGTGATGGCTGCACCAAGGGCAACCACCTGATCCGGGTTAATATCACACAAGGGTTGTTGCTGGAAATAATCTGCAACGGCTTGTGCCACTGCCGGGGTGCGGGTAGAGCCACCCACCAGAACGACTGCATTTACCTGGTCAATCTTAATTTTCGCATCACGCAGTACGCGCTTGCACACCGCGAGTGTGCGTTCAATGACCGGCTGAATGAGCTGGTTAAACTGCGTTACAGATAATTCGAAGCTGGTACCTTTAAAATTAAAGTCAACGCTGGCCTGGGTACTCAGTTGTTCTTTTACCTGACGTGCCAAAGCGGATAAGGCTTGCAGCTCGGCTGCGCTCAATGTATCAAAGTGACCTTGTTCACGGACCCAGCGCATAATCAGGCGGTCAATATCATCACCACCCAGCGCAGTGTGTCCGCCAGTGGCCAGTACTTCAAATACACCCTTGCTTAGGCGCAGTACGGAAACATCGAAAGTACCACCACCCAGGTCAAAAATCACCTGAATCTGTTCCTGCTCACCGTCAATCTTGTCCAGGCCATAGGCAATAGCAGCAGCAGTCGGCTCATTTAACAGGCGTAACACATTTAAACCGGCCAGTTGCGCGGCATCGCGTGTCGCCTGACGCTGTGCTTCGTCAAAATAAGCCGGTACGGTAATCACCACACCCGACAGATCATCAATTAAACTGGCTTCAGCACGCTGTTTTAAGTGGTGCAGGATATCGGCGGAGATTTCCACTGGGGTTTTGTGGCCTTGTGCAGTCACAAAACTGGGCATCTGGTTTTGTTCACCGGTCAGCGCATAAGGGTGTTCAAAGCGGATATCGTCCAGTGAGCGCCCCATAAAGCGCTTTACCGATACAATGGTATTGCCGGGGTCTTTTTCACTATTATTTCTGGCGGCCTGACCTACGGTAGAGCTTTGCTCACCATAATGTACTACCGAAGGCAGCAAAAGCTGGCCATGTTCATCT
>JASLIR010000006.1 GCA_030152125.1 Alkanindiges sp. | reverse complement strand
AAGTCAATAAGTTTACAGACGACTACTTAGTCTATCTTAAACAGTAATGTATGTTTAATTAACAACATTTATCTGATTTAATTGGCACAGCTCATGCTTGGTCATAGGGTCTGTTGACAATTCAGATGCGGTTGCGACAGTGGACGTTTTTTAGACGCTGCAAGGCATGAATTGCGACATTTAGTCATTCTAAATGAGCAATGAATAACGCAGCAGCGTCAGAAAACGTCCCTGTCCCTTCGGGTTGTGGCTAAAATTACCCCAAACTTCGTTATGAAACTTGCCAAGGGCTTACCATTGCCTGCGTTTCACGCCTTGTTTGAATCAATTTTAGCCGACAACGCAGTCCGCATATGAAATATCAACAGACCCTCTTGGCATGTTACAATCAGCCCATAATTCTGGACGTCATGCTGCGCTAAATTGTCTGCCATTATGGGTAAACTGCTGCTGTTGAGCATGCCAGATCAACCGGATTGAACATCAAAAAATAAACCGTCGCTGTCGGAGAATATTGAATGCGCCCCTTAAGTCCAGTCGACATGATTTTCTTGTCACTAGAAAAGCGTCAACAACCTATTCATGTAGGGGGGCTGATGTTGTTTAATCTGCCGGATGATGCACCTGCTGATTTTGTGCATAATCTGGTGCAGGATATCCGCAACTCGCGTGCTGTGCCTGTTCCGCCATTTAACCAGGTATTAAATGGCCTGTTCTGGGATGAAGACGAAGAGTTCGATCTGGACCAGCATTTCCGCCATATTTCCCTACCGCGTCCGGGCCGTATCCGTGAACTGCTCACGTATGTATCACAGGAACACAGCCGTCTGATTGACCGCGCCAAGCCACTATGGGAATGCCACATTATTGAAGGCATTGAGGGCAACCGTTTTGCCATGTTCTTCAAAATCCACCATGCCATGATTGATGGTGTGGCGGGTATGCGCCTGATGGAAAAATCACTGTCGCACTCTCCCACCGAAAACAGCATTGTGCCACCATGGGCGGTTAAAAATAATAAATTAAAACGCAGCGGCGGCAACCCTATCAGCAAAACGACCAAGCTGCTCAATGCACTGAGCGAGCAGGTGCAATCGCTGCCCAAGCTAACCCGTGAATTTGGTAATACCATTTTTAGGGAAATGGGCAAAAACCCGGACTATGTGTCTACCTTTCAGGCTCCCAAAAGCATTCTTAACCAGCGGGTAAGCGCCTCACGCCGTTTTGCCGCGCAGTCTTATGATCTGGACCGTTTCCGCGTTATTTCCAAAAAGCTGAATGTGACTATTAATGATGTGGTACTGGCCGTATGTTCCGGTGCCATGCGTTCTTACCTGATCGGTCAGCGTTCCTTGCCAAAAAAACCATTGATCGCCATGGTTCCGGTGTCCCTGCGCAAGGATGACAGTCATAGCGGCAACCAGATTTCCATGATTCTGGCCAACCTGGGTACGCATAAAGGGGACCCTCTGGAGCGCCTGGAAATTATTAGCCGCAGTGTTAAAAATGCCAAAGAGCGTTTTGGCCGTATGAAGCCCAACGAGATTCTGAGCTATAGCGGCCTGGTATATTCTTTGGCTGGCCTAAACCTGGTGACTGGTGCCATGCCAACCCGCCAGGCATTTAACCTGGTGATTTCCAACGTGCCCGGCCCACGTGAGCCGCTGTACTGGAATGGTGCAAAACTGGATGCACTGTACCCGGCTTCGGTCCTGTTTGATGGACAGGCACTGAATATCACCCTGACCAGCTACCTGAACAAGCTGGAAGTAGGCATTACCGCCTGCCGCCATGCCCTGCCACGCATCCAGAGCCTGCTGGCCTTGCTGGAAGAAGAAATTCTGACCTTTGAACACCTGACTAGGCATATTGAACTGCCTGAATCGGCTTAATATCGGCAGGCAATAAAAAAACCTCCGCGGAGGTTTTTTTATTGCCTGGTGCTTAACCACACATATCAACAGAATGTTAAGGTGCCCCAGCAGTTACGGTAAGCTGGCTCCAACCCAACGATATTACCGTCTCTGGCACTTGAGCTGGATAGAATGTTCCTGATAATCCCTTCGGAAGTCACAGTTCCGCCCGCATTATAGTTTGTTGCCAGAGGGCGATTAATATTTAAGGTAAAAGCATCCGGTAAATACATCGCCCAGCCGCGGGTCACAGCAGTCGCATAACCAGGATATTGCAGATCCTGGGACTGTAGCGACAGGCCAAAACCTGCGGAGTTCACGTTTACCTGATGTAAGTTAGAAGCATTATAAGGCAACACATAACCATTCAAATCATTATGAATTTGTGCATCAGTTCGGCCATTAATGGTTGTCTGGTTTGTAGCCGCATTTGGATTATAAATACGTAAGCCCTGAGCCAACTGGCGTTTGATCTGGTTTGCAATACCATCGCGCAATAATGGTAGCAATGTAGGACCAAAAGCACTCACCAATGCACCAGCATCACTATCCGCTAACTCTAAAGGTGTAGAACCTGGGTTTGTAGAACCATCGGTATTACCATAAACCAGGCTGTTAACCACACCAGCCAGATTCACCCCAGCCAAACCCGCCTGAGTTTGACGGTTACCTGACAATGCTACACCAATACCATTCCGGGTTACATTCCCAATGTCAACCAAAGCTTCTTGAAAACGGATTTTAGCAACACCGAGGTCCAGAATCATATCATCGCCCAACTCCAGCCAGCCACCACCTGGGGTACCCTGTCCACCTCTGTAACAGGCCTGTAAAAGCAAAAAACCACAACCAATACTGGATAATTGTGTTGTTGGCGACCCCCAGCTACTGGCACCATTATTCAACATGCCATTGGTATCTGCTCCGGGTGCAACGCAGCTAGCCGGATAACGGCAGGTCACTGCAATATTACTACCACCTGTCAGCGACAAATTAGCATCGGCAGTCAAATAGCCACTAAAGCTATTGATCTGACCAAAACTCATGGGACCATTCACATTCGCGGCCCCAATGCGCATACCAACAATTTCACGTGTCGAGGCTGAATTTGGGTTGCGCACGGCAAACTGATAAAAAGGGTTGGTTAAAACCAGATCCTTCATTTGCTGCTGGTTGGCAAGCGTGTCGGGTACGGCACCAGCTACCTGATTACCGGTTGGAGGTAAGGAAATACAGGTACCGCCCGCATTGGCAATACAGC
>JASLIR010000430.1 GCA_030152125.1 Alkanindiges sp. | reverse complement strand
TGTGCTCGCTCAACATAAAATAATAACCCTGCATGATTAACGACCATTTCATATTGTTGAAGTTGATCAATAGACTTCCAGTATGGCTGAGGATAAGCTTCAAACTCACTAACGTTACCTTGGTCCCATATTCCCTGCCCCACTACCCAAACAGGGTGATTGGGTGTTGCAATAAAGTGTGGATCTAATAAATCCCCAACCATTTTTGACAATATATTTGGCTCAACGCTTTTACCATATATATCACTCATACCGTAAAAATTTAATCGTACCCACCATAATTCCTTATTTTCATATACAAAGGTTATTACGACAGGTTTAAAGCAAATCTCACCATCTCCTGACTCAGGTTTAGATAGCACCATATCTCCAACCTGTATTTTTTCAATTGGTTTTAAGCCTTGATCCGTATGAACCAATGTTCCGGCTGCAAAACAGCGAAAGGCACTGGTACTAGTGTTTTTTACAGCCAAATTAATTACTTCTTTATACATGGCTTCTCAAAAAGTCTCTGAGAAATGAATTTCAATAGATCGGAGGCGAGCATAGGGTTAGTTAGCATAACGTATTTTATATGTCAGAAAGAAAACCCTACTACAGCCCACAATTAGAACCTTATAAAAACACTCGCCAGCATAAAAACCACCGTCACCAGCAACAACACGGCATGAATTCGTTTTATGCCCGGTGTTATTGCTATTAAAACAGCAACAACCAGAAAAATGAGTCCAATCCCTTTAAGTTGCCACGCTTGGCTACCACAAAACAGCAGTTTGCACTCTGTTTGAATGGGCAAAGGAATCAGCTTGTAAGCCGCTGCCAAGATAATAAGCGCAGCAAGCATCACAACAGCCGCTGTAAATCGCCTGAGCAGTGGTGAAAGTGTTATACGGCTGCCAGTTTCAGTATTCATGCTTACCTGTTGTTATCCCAATAAAAAAGCCTGCGATGTACCTCACAGGCTTTTTGCATCATACGGTCAATTAACCCGCAGCATCCGTCACTGGAATTTTACCAATTTTGGCTTGCCAGATTTTTGGTGCAGTGGCGTGTACGGAAGTACCGTTTACATCCACCGCTACCGATACCGGCATGTCTTCCACTACAAACTTGTAGATGGCTTCCATACCCAAGTCAGCAAAGGCAACCACTTCGGCCTCGCGTACTGCTTTGGAAACCAGATATGCTGCACCGCCTACCGCCATTAAATAGCTGGCTTTGTGTTTTTTAATGGACTCAACTGCTGTTGGGCCACGCTCGGCTTTACCGATCATGCCAAACAGCCCGGTGTGTTCCAGCACGGTGTCGGTAAACTTGTCCATACGGGTGGCGGTAGTCGGGCCAGCCGGGCCAACCACTTCGTCACGCACCGGATCAACCGGGCCAACGTAGTAAATAAACTTGCCTTTCAGGTCAACCGGCAATTGCTCGCCGTTGTTGATCATGTCCACCATGCGCTTGTGTGCGGCATCTCGGCCAGTGTACATGGTACCGGATAACAGCAGGGTGTCACCCGGCTGCCATGCATTCATTTCTTCCTGCGTCACGGTATCTAGGTTTACCCGTTTGGCTTTGGAGGTAGACCAGGTCACTTGTGGCCAGTCTTCCAGTTTCGGGGTAGGCAGGTGGGCAACACCAGTGCCATCCAGATGGAAATGCGCGTGACGGGTTGCTGCACAGTTAGGAATCATACCTACTGGCTTGCCTGCCGCGTGGCAAGGGTAGTCCTTAATCTTGATGTCCAGCACGGTAGACAAGCCACCCAAGCCCTGTGCACCAATACCCAGCGCATTTACTTTTTCAAAAATTTCGATACGCAATTCTTCAATCTTGTTTTGTGGCCCGCGTTTTAGCAGCTCCGGCATGTTGATTTCTTCCATCAACGATTCCTTGGCCAGCAGCATGGCTTTTTCCGCAGTACCACCAATACCAATACCCAGCATCCCCGGTGGACACCAGCCCGCACCCATGGTCGGTACGGTTTTTAATACCCAGTCTACAATGGAGTCGGACGGATTCAGCATGGCCAGTTTGGATTTGTTTTCCGAACCACCACCCTTGGCAGCTACCATCACATCCACGCTATTGCCGGGAACCAGCTTGTAGTGAATGACCGCAGGTGTGTTATCCTTGGTGTTTACACGGCCAAAGGCCGGGTCTCTTAAAATAGAGGCACGCAATACGTTGGTGTTTTCCAGATAACCCTGACGCACGCCTTCATTAATGGCATCATCCAGGCTCATGGTCAGGTCAAATTTTACATCCAGACCAATTTCCATAAATACGTTAACAATCCCGGTATCCTGACAAATAGGACGGTGGCCTTCGGCACACATGCGGGAGTTAATCAGAATCTGGGCAATGGCATCCTTGGCAGCAGGGTTGGCTTCTGCTTCATAGGCGCTGTTCATGGCCTGAATAAAATCAAGCGGATGGTAGTAGGAAATAAATTGCAGGGCGTCTTTGATCGAGGTGATCAAATCATCCTGTTTGATGATAGTGGTCATGGGTCAGTCTCTTGCTGGCGGTCTGCTTGCAGGGCGCATGATTTTTCAAAAAGCTTGCGCAAAGGATTATACAAAAAACCATGTATAAAAGGCCAAGCTGCCGACAAGAAACTTTAACTGCATTTGCAAAAGGAGAAGCCGTGAACGTTAATAAAGCCTGTCCCATTTTAATAAGGCAAAACAGCCAGACTGAAATCCTGCTGTTTGAACACCTGCTGGCTGGCATCCAGTTGGTGAAGGGCAGTATTGAGCCGGGCGAAGAACCTGCGGCTGCGGCCATCCGTGAACTGTTTGAGGAGGCGGGCCTTGCCGGTACGGTGGTGGTCAAGGATTTAGGCTTATGGGATAGCGGGTATGCGGGGCAACTATGGTCGTTACAGCTATGTCAAACACAGCAACCCTTACCCGATACATGGACACATCACTGTGAGGATGATGGCGGTCATGACTTCTGCTTTTTCTGGCATCCCCTGCATGCCATCCCACCTGAAGCATGCCATTCTTTATTTCAGCATGCGCTGAGACATATTCAAAAGCTGTTATAAGCTGTGGGTCGGGCGCTTAGGGTGTTTGTGCCGGGTGTTTTAAGGCATGCGCTATTTCCAGCATCTGGTGCTGGTAGGCCGCAGGGTCGGGTTGCAGGCCCAGCTCTCCATTATGGTAGGCAATCGCCAGCGCCTGGATGGCTTCCGGTAACTCCATTTCGGCAGCGCTTTCATAGAGTTTTAGGGCGGCCTGGTTGTCCTGCGCTACGCCATCACCAGCCCGGTAGGCATTGGCCAGCATAAACATGGCACTTGGTAGCTGCTGGTCTGCGGCAACCTTAAACCAGTGTGCAGCCTGGCTGGCATCGGTTTCTACCCCATAGCCGTTTTTATACATGATGCCCAGATAATATGCTGCAGCGGCATTACCTGCTTCTGCTGCCGGCTGAAAGTAGGACAGGGCTTTTACATGGTTTCTGCCAACGCCTGTTGTGCCCTGCAAGTACAGTTTACCAAGGCTCACCCGGGCCGGATTGCTTTTATTCTGTGCTGCAATGTCCAGCCATTGCAGGCCTAAGCCCATGTTTTTATATTGCAGGTACACATTACCCAGTGCATTTTGCGCCAGCACCTGATTTTGCTTGGCGGCAATTTTAAGCTTGCGCAGGGCATCTTTATCCAGCCCGCTGCCGGCACTTACCTGTAACTGGTCAACCTGAGCCTGGGTTAAATCCCCGGCGTGGTTATAGTGCTGCCACACCATAAAGCCGCTCAGGAATAAAAACATCACTACCAGCACAAGGCTGGTAGTGATGAGATGGGTGCGTTTTAATATCGCCATCGGTGCTGTATGCCTTATTTGGACAGGTCTATTTTGTAGGTGGACAAGCCTTTGCCTGAGCCATCATCTGCCTGCAATACGCTAATATTGTTCAGGCCGGCAGCCAGGGCCAAGGCCAGTTTGTTTTGCGCAGAGCTAAAGGTAACCGGGCCAACGGTGGTTACTTTGCTAAAGTGCCAGCTGCGCTGGCTACCATTGCTGGCACGCTTAATGTTTTTAATGGATTTGATGTAGGCAATCAGCGCATCACGGTTGGCATCCGGCGCGGCATAAATGGTTTTGCTGCCATCCAGCCCCGGGAAGCTGCCACCACCGCTGGCACGGTAGTTGTTGGTCGCCACAATAAATTCACCGGCAGGATTAATGGCAGCGCCTTTATAGCTCAGGTTCTTGATGCGGCTACCCACTGGCTGGGTCACGTCAATGTCGTATTGCAGTTCCGGGTCGGTAAACATATCAAAGTTATAACCCGGGAAAGTGCTGATCAGTGCTTGCGCTTCAGTCTTGGTGACATCAATCTGGTTAAAGCGTTCGGCAGATTTTTCCAGCCAGTTTTTAATGTCCTGACCGCTTACTTTCACCGCGTACACATTATTCGGGTACAGGTACAGGTCGGCAGCATTGTTAATGGCCACATTGCCGGATGCTACATCGGTGTAGTCGGAACCACCGGCAAAACCACTCTTAAATGGCGCACTTACAGACAGTACCGGCAGGCTGGCGTACTGTGGCAGGTTGGCCTTCACGTATTTAGCAACATAATCTGCCTGTGCCTGATTCACAATTTCAATTGCAGATGGATCACCCACATCGGCAAAATAGCTGGTCATCTGGAAGTCGGTCTGACCAATTGGGGTTTTTACATAGGTGATGGTGGCGTCGTGCTCTGCCTTAATTGCAGCAGCAATGGCCGGGTCAACATCCACATATACTTTCTGTGGTGGTGTGGTTGGCAGGGTTTCTTTTACGGTGCTGCGGGCTTCAACGGTAGTTTTGGTTTTATCGATTACCCAGTTTGTGCCGTTATAGGTCATTTCCAGTTTAATCACACCCAGCACTTTGCCCCAAAAGCTGCTCATAACGGTTGGTACACCGTTTACTGTGCCTTTTTCCTTGTCTACACCTGGCAGGTTAAACTGACCGACAGTACTGGCTTTATCCGGGAAGGTCTGGTGTGAATGCCCGATCAGCATGGCATCCACGCCAGCCACTTGCGATAAATAATAGCTGCCATTTTCCATGGTTGGCGAGTAGGGGCTATTATCCAGGCCACCGTGGGAAATCACCACAATCAGGTCTGCACCTGCTTTTTTCATTTCCGGGATATATTTTTCGGCGGCTTCTTTAACTCCAATGGTATATACCTTGCCATCCAGCCAGCGCTTATCCCAGTTCAGGATTTGTGGTGGGGCAAACCCGATAATGCCTACTTTTAAGGTGGTAGTGACTGTCTTGCCATCCGGCGTGGTGGCGTTTACTGCTTTATCAATAATTTTGTAAGGCTGGAACAAGGGTGCCTTGGTTTTGCTGCTATACACGTTGGCCAGTACCTGCGGGAATTTTGGTCCCTGACAGGCGGTAGCAGATGCAGCCACGCCATCCACATCAAACTTGCTGCCGGTTACCTGATTCAAAAAGCTGAGGCCATAGTTAAATTCATGGTTACCAATACCGGCACCATCAAAGCCGACCAGGTTCATCACCTTATACATGGCCAGGGTCTGGTCACACTTGAGCGGGTTGATGGTAGCCTGATAGTCGGCCAGTGCAGTACCCTGAATGGTATCGCCATTATCCAGCAGTACAGTGTTGCTAAATTCCTTGCGGGCATTGGCAATCAGAGTGGCGGTGCGTTCAAAGCCCAGCGATTTGTCTTCGGCCAGCTTAAAGTAGTCGTAGCTCATCACATTGCTATGCAGGTCGGTGGTTTCCAGCAGCGCTACGGTCGCTTTACTGTCTTTGGCAAGGGCATTACTGGCTGGGGCGTTATTATTGTCATCATCATTACAGCCCTGTAAGGCCAGCAGGCTAAGGGTTAGTACAGATAAGGCAAAAACCGGGCGCGCGTGTTGCATGTTATATCCCTGAATTGGTTGTTTGATGCGCTGAGTGTGATTTTTATTGGTGTCAGTCTGGTGACTTTTGCATGACAGCTTGGTGAAGCTTTACTGTATCAATATGAAAAAACTATGGGTAAAACTAAATAATTTAATAAAAACATGGACTAAAACTAGGTGGCAAACTGAAAGCCAGCTTAAAAAATAAAATTGATACAACCGGAGTAAATTCTTGTCATATGTATGAAATATCTAAGGCTAGATCCTAAACACAATTTAGCGTGTATTGTAAAATGCAAAGAATGAATAATTTTGCGCTGCTTTAGATGCAGCTCAGGGCAAAGCCCCCTAAAAGCCCGCTCGCCACATGGACAATTAACGCACCAGTGTTGACTGACCAAACAGGCTGCCTATCAATTCAACGGCAATACGTGCAGTCTGGTTGCGTACATCCAGTGCCGGGTTCAACTCCACAATATCCAGTGAGGCGACGCGGCCTGTATCCGCTATCATTTCCATGCACAACTGGGCTTCGCGGTAGGTGGGGCCGCCCAGTACGGTAGTGCCAACCCCGGGTGCCAGTTCGGCATCCAGAAAGTCCACATCAAAGCTGACATGAATATGGGTATTGTCATCTACATCGGCCAGTGCCTGCTGCATGGTATGCCGCATGCCCATTTCATCAATGTAGCGCATGTCAAATACCTGCAAGCCCTGCTGGTGTACCAGCTGTTTTTCCCCGGCATCCACGCTGCGTATGCCAATCTGGCGTACTACGTCTGCCGTGATAGCAGGAACCTGGCCACCCAAGGCAGTTAATTGCAGCGGACCATGGCCACACAGGCAGGCCACAGGCATACCGTGTACATTGCCACTGGGGGTTAGCTGGTTGGTGTTAAAGTCGGCATGTGCATCCAGCCATAACACACGCAATTTTTTGCCCTGCTCACGGCAGTAGCGTGCCACCGCACTAATGGAACCAATACCCAGGCAATGGTCGCCGCCCAACAACACAGGAAAGAGCTGGTCATTTAATGCCTGATACACTGCGGCATAAACCTGTTCATTCCATGCAGTGACCTCTGCCAGATGCCGGTAACCATCCACAGGCGGCTGCATGGGATTAGCCGGGCCAGACAGATTGCCATGATCCAGTACAGTAACACCCTGCCGCTGTAGCATTTCCACAATGCCG
>JASLIR010000427.1 GCA_030152125.1 Alkanindiges sp. | reverse complement strand
TGAAATGGCTGTGGGCAATACTGACAATGCACGTCAGTTATTAAATGAAGTGATTCGTTTAATCAAGCCCAATGAATTAGCCAAGTTTGTGAAGTTGTACGTTCAAGTTCTGGATACCAAGCCTGATTTGGTTGATGCATTGCGTGCTAACAAGCTTTATCAGGAACAGATTCTGGCGGATGACCTGGTGGCGCTTAAGTTTGGCACCATCCTGATTAAACTGGGGCTGCAGCGCAAAGCCGAAGTTTACCTGGATTATCGCCATGCTGATTTTGCGCGCTGGCATAGCAAGCCGTCTCTGATGCAGCAACAATTGCTGGCGCTGGCACAGTGTAATTCAACACGGGCGTACCAGTTGCTGGATGAAGCTTTCGCCAGCGATCCAGAGTCCAAGTTGTACCGCAAGTTGAAGAAGTTTATTGGCAATACCGTAGCTGCTGCCAGCAATGCCTGATTTATGTGATGACATGGTATGAAGAAGGGCTTAGTTTTAAGCCTTTTTCTTTATAAGGTAATTAAATACAAGTGGTGAGTTGCCGGGATGGCAGTTCAGTCCATAGATGACATGAAAAGGCTTGTAGATGGAAAGTCAGGCATCAGACAGAATTATTTTTTTTGACAGCAAAGAAGTTGTAGTGATTGGCGTGCTTCTGAACGAGGCTAATAATCGCGATCATCTGGTGATTGAGTTTTCTTCACGCAATAACTCTGGTCGACCTGTCAGAAAACTGGCTGAGTTGTTTGAAAGCACCAGCGAGAAGTTTTTCCGCAAACGTAATATCCCGGCCATTTACTTTTTTGCCAGAACCAATGAGTGGTGGCAAACGCCTTCCATTTTTAAGGCCATACAGGCACTGGAAGACTATGGTATACGTGCCCGGTATAAGGATATTTGCACCTATGGCCTAAGCATGGGGGCCTATGGTGCCCTGATGTTTTCCAGTAAGTTGCAGGCTGACCGGGTGGTGGCTATTGCACCGCAATATTCTATCGATAGCCAGATAGTACCGTTTGAAACCCGCTGGCAGGATGACCGCAGCCGTGTGCAGTTTATGTATGATGATATGGCGGAGGGTTTAATCCGGCAGGGGCAGGTTGTTATCTTCTATGACAAGTTTTTTGAGTTTGACCATTTGCATGTAGAGATGATTGAACGGCATCGTCCGGTTGACCGATTCCTGGTGAACTTCTCGACCCATACCGTTGCCCGTTCACTGAATGATATGGGCATACTGAGCCGGGTGATGGAGCGGGTGCTGACTAACCAGATGAGTAAGCGCGAGTTTGTGGAGGTGATTCGGCGTGCACGCAAAAAATCCCCATTAACCCTGCACAATATGGCCGATACCCTGAAGAAAAGTGGACACCAGCGCTATGCGACCGACGTATACGCACTGTCCATTGATGTGATGGAGCAGCGTATTCAGCAAAAGCCGGATTATTACATGCGCAAGGAGCTGGCCTTTGCCAGTATCCGGGTGATTGAAGGCTACCTGCGCAACGTAACCCAGCTGGGTTTGTTAACTCGCCAGATGTATGAGCGTTGCCGGGCACTGGTGGAATGCTTTGACCTGATCCCCAATTATATAGGCTGGACGGTGATTCAGGCCAAAAGCGAGTTTACTTTGGGTAATGTGGATGCTGCGCGCCTGCTGGTACGCAGTGCTGTGCCTAATGTGCGGGATACCGAGGCCACCAAATTTTTGCGTTTTTATGTGCAGATATTAAGTGAGCAGCCAGTACTGGAGGATCTGGAGATTCTCATGCAGCAGTTCCACAAGCATATTTTGGCTAATGATGTAACTGCAGTAAAATTTGGCACTCTGTTGTTGCAGGTTAACCAGCCAGCCAAGGCACAGCGCTATCTGGATTACTATCAGCGTAATTTCAAGCGCTGGTATGATAAGCCTGATTTAATGCGCCAACAGTTACTGGCGCTGGTGCAGTGTAATCCGGGGCGGGCACAATCCCTGCTGGAAGCTGCATTTGCCAATGACCAGCGCAATAAGGATTATTTAAGTTTAAAGCAGGAACTGGCAGTGTATTGCGGATAGGCAAACATGATGCAGGATGAGAGCGTTTTTTTATTTTCTGTGGCTATGTTAACAGTGTAGAGTTGAGGATTTATGGATAATCAGGCACCTGAGCGGGTAGTGTTTTTTGATGGTGATGATATTGCCGTACTGGGAACCATGCCTTTTGAAAGCGATTATCTGGTTATTAATTTTTCTTCTCGCATTAATTCTGGCAAGGCCGTTATGACGCCGGCAACAGAATTGTATGATAATGAAAGAGACGGTTTTTTTTATAAAAGACAGATTCCGGCCATTTATTTCTTTGCGCGCCGCAATGACTGGTGGCAGACAGAAGAAATGTTTCAGGCCATTAAAATTCTGGATGTTTTGCAGCTGGAGAAAAAATACAAATACATTATCACCTATGGCCTGAGTATGGGCGCATATGGTGCTCTGATGTTTTCCCGTTTGCTAAAGGCAAACCGTGTGATTGCTGTTGCACCCCAGTATTCGCTTAATAACCAGGTTGTACCATTTGAAACCCGCTGGCCGGAAGATCGTGAACGTATTCAATTTATATACGATAATATGGCACAAGGGCTGATCCAGGATGGTCAAGTTATTGTGTTCTATG
>JASLIR010000382.1 GCA_030152125.1 Alkanindiges sp. | reverse complement strand
CCCAGTCACGTACAATAGAGTCGCTATCCTTACTTAACTGAATCAGGGCTGATATGGCATTATCATCATCTACGCAACTCAACCCCATTACACAGCCCCAGCGAACCCTCGGATTCTTATGATTCACCAGATGCAATAGGTGTGGTACTGCTTTTATATCCCGACGGTGTCCCAGTGCAAAGGCGGCCGAAGCCACTACATCATCATGTGGGTCTGTTAAAAGGGCTATTAATAACAGCACTGATTCGGCATGAAATACCTTTTTTGACCAGTCAAGCTGCCCTAAGATATCCGCGCCAATTTCTCGCATAACCGGGTCTGTTGATTCAGCAAGTGTTTTGGCGGCAGTAAACTCAGAATGTGTACCACGATTATGTAATTCAGCAATAATATTCCAGTATTCGCCTTCTCCCTGTATCTCAAAGGCTATGGCAATCAAGTCTGATGTTGCTGTCTGTTTGATATCCATTGAAAATGCCTGCATTTGAATTAATGATTTAGCCGCCATTAAATGATCTGGATATAGATAAATTGTTTAATAAATGAATGGTATGCAGGACTGGCGAATCTTTAATGATAAAATCCTGCTTATGCTAAGCTAAGGTACGTTCAGGCCTCTGTCAATGTGCCAAATCATAAACTCCCATGAGAAAAATATGAATCTACTCAGCTCCAATCGCTGCTTTAATGGCGAACAGCGCATTTACCAGCACGACTCCTCAGTGATTGGCCTGCCGATGAAGTTTTCGATTTACCTGCCACCGCAGGCACTAGAAGGCAAGCCATGCTTAACCCTGTTTTATCTGGCTGGTTTAACCTGTACCGAGGAAACTTTCCCTATTAAGGCCCATGCACAACGTAAGGCTGCGGAGTTGGGTATTATTCTGGTCAACCCGGATACCTCACCGCGTGGTGATGAAGTTGCCAAAGGTGATTATTGGGACATCGGGCAGGGGGCAGGCTTTTACATTGATGCTACCGAGCAACCTTGGGCATCGCATTTCCGTATGGAAAGTTATGTGAGCCAGGAGCTATATACACTGGTGCAGGATCACTTTCCGGTAGATGCTGGACGCATCGGTATTTTTGGCCATTCCATGGGTGGGCATGGCGCCCTGACGCTAGCCTTTAAGTATCCACAACGTTTTAAGTCAGTTTCAGCATTTGCGCCTATTGCTGCGCCTGTTGATGTGCCTTGGGGGCAAAAGGCGTTTCGTACTTATTTAGGCGATACTGAGGCCGACTGGTCTGTGCATGATGCCTCGCGTCTTATAGCAGCCAAAGGGCCATTATTTGCCAATATTTTAGTGGATCAAGGCTTGCAGGATCAGTTCCTTAACCAACTGGGCATTGATACCCTGGAGCAGGCAGCACAGCAGGCCGGGCAGCCGCTTAGCATACGCAGGCATGCGGGTTATGATCATGGTTATTATTTTATCCAGAGCTTTGTCGAGGATCATTTACAGTTTCATGTAGAACAACATCAATAAATCTGCATTGATAAAAATTGAAGATTACGTTAACTTATGTAACTGGTAAGTTAACGTGATGCTTCGTGTTTCTTAAAAAAGGTATAAGACCTTAGCTTATAGTCTTGAAACCTGACTAAAAATAAGCCACCTGGACAAATTAACCCCAGGTATTTTGATGATTTATAAAAATTTTATTGGGGCTTATGGTATGAGCCAGCCTGATTCCGGTAAGGAAATTCATTTCCCGCAGTATGTACCACCTGCTGCAGCAACAGCGCATCCCGGCACACTATTTTTCTGATTTTTTAAGCCGTATGGAGCGTGAGCCTGCAACAGCAGTGCTGAGTACTCATCCAGCGACTGAATGAAGAGCGGGTTGCAGCAGTAAAAGCATTTGAGCGTGAACATCGTCACTGAAACAGGTGAATTTATAGCTTGAATAAGGCATTAACGGATATTTTCTGCTAAGGTTGCGGGGTTTTCCTAGGAGTGTAGCTGAATGCCAAAGCCTTACCTGATTGCCCCCTCTATTTTATCCGCCGACTTTGCCCGTTTGGGTGAGGATGTTGAAAAAGTATTAGCCGCTGGTGCCGATGTGGTGCATTTTGATGTGATGGATAATCACTATGTGCCAAATCTGACCTTTGGTGCCGGGGTATGTAAGGCATTAAAAAAATATGGCATTACTGCACCCATTGATGTGCATTTGATGGTAAGCCCGGTAGATCGCCTGATTGGTGATTTTCTGGAAGCCGGTGCTGACATTATTACCTTCCACCCGGAAGCATCGCATCATATTGACCGTTCCCTGCAACTGATTAAATCCGGTGGGGCCAAGGCGGGTCTGGTATTTAATCCGGCCACGCCGCTGCACTATCTGGATTATGTGCTGGATAAAGTGGACCAGATTCTGTTGATGAGCGTAAACCCGGGCTTTGGTGGGCAAAAGTTTATTCCTAAAACACTGGATAAACTGCGTGAAGCACGCCGTATTATTGATGCCAGTGGCTTTGATATCCGTCTGGAAGTGGATGGTGGGGTAACGGAGCAGAATATCCGTGAAATTGCCGAAGCTGGGGCTGATATGTTTGTATCTGGTTCGGCGATTTTTGGCAAACCGGATTATAAGACGGTGATTGAGCAGATGCGTGCTGAGCTGGCTAAAGTTGGTAGCGTGAAGGCATAAGCTAGCCGTAGTTATCCATAGTTATCCCCAAAAGGTCTGGATAAAGTTGTGGATAAGCGTGTGTATAAATGCGCTTATC
>JASLIR010000343.1 GCA_030152125.1 Alkanindiges sp. | reverse complement strand
ACTCAATAAATTTTAAAATTGTACTCAGGCGCCATGACCCAAACAGGCCAGCTTCCATTCAGCATATCTTTAATCAAAAAACTGACTGGCTCGCAGCGCCGTTGGGGAAGATTGGCTTTTCTGGCACGGCTGTTTATTATTCTTTTTGTTTTTTACACCTATACATCTGATGTTCAACCCTATGTAACCCAGTATACCTCGCATAGTCTTGCCGTTTTAGTTGTTGTGTGGATAATTTGCAGTTGCTTTAAAATAATGATGAGCATTCCTCGTCTGCACGATTTTGGTGCACATCCTGCTTTTGCCTTTATCATGCTAATTCCAGCTATTAATATGATTTTTATGGTTTTTCTTGGTATAAAAAAAGGCGACACACTGGCTAATAAATACGGTGAACCCATGGCCTTATGCTTATGGGAAAAAATACTTGGCTGGATTGCTGTGGCAACCGCATCCTGCTTATTCTTTTTTCTTCTTGCACAGGATTTAAACAGCATTTTTAACTATTATTGAGACTATCCCAGTTTCTAATGGAGCATGCCATGCAACAAGCTGAGCTACAAGGCCATGTGCAGCGCCTGCAAATTGGCGAAGCGCTGCCCTTTGCCCGTGAGCAAACCAGTGCCATCAACAAGGCAGCCGTAAATCAGGTCAGTGTTACCACGCTGGGCTTTGTGGGCGATGAACAGGCCGACCAGTTTTTTCATGGCGGGCAGTTGCAGGCCGTGCATCAAATGCCTGCCAGTGTGTATCCCTTAATACGCCAGCATTTTCCGCAAGTGGTAATTTATGAAGGTATGCTGGGTGAAAACCTGATTGTGTCCGGTATGCAGGAAGACAATGTCTGTATTGGTGACATTTTCCAGATAGGCAGTGTGCAGCTACAGGTCACACGTCCACGCCGCCCATGCTGGAAAATCGATAGTCAGTTAAACAAAAGCGGTGTTGCCAAGTTTTTGCAGGAACAGGGTTGTGTGGGCTGGTACTACAAGGTACTGCAAACAGGAGACATACAGCTTAATGACCCATGCCTGTTGATTCAGCGTGACTACCCTTTTGCCACGCTTGCCCGCCTGTGGGAAATTTATAACGATAAAGGCTTTGCTGAGGCTGAAGAAATTCAGCGCTGGGCGGCCATTGAGCCCCTGGAACAAAGCTTTAAGGACAAGCTGGCTAAACGCCTGCTTAGGTGAATCGGGCATGCCCTGTTATCTTGTACCACTTATGTAATAAAAATTTACACCTAATGATAATCAAATAATATTTAAGGATTTTTATTGCATTAGCATCCTCAGCCGTACTATAGTCATGCGGCTTTTTATACAACCATTGATTATATTTTGCACTATAATAGTGGTGTGTCGCTGTAAAACAAAAAGAATAGTGCAATGAGGAGCTGTATCATGTGGGGCATGCTAATACTGATCGTGCTGGTTGCTGTTGTGGGCGGCATTTTGCTTTCCAGCTGGAAGGATGAAGAAGCAAAAAAAGACTACAGCAAACTCAAAGAGGGCGACTCATCACCCTGTCCGGAACAGGCGTCCTACCATCTTTTGCAGGGAAACAATCAATATAATTTCAGGATTATTGGCGAAGCGGCTTTTCAAGAAAACCTGTTACGCATTGCAGGCCACAAACAGGAAAAAGCCAAATGCGTTAAGCTGAATGCGGTCATTCAGGCCGAACCCACCAACCAGTTTGATGCCCAGGCTGTACGCGTACAGATTAATGGCTGTACCGTAGGCTACTTTGACCGCCAGAGTGCCATGGATTTTAAAACCACCCTGGCAGCCAGGCAAATTGCCCCGACAACGGTATTTAAGGCCAATGCCAGCATTGTTGGTGGCTGGAAAGATCATAAAAGCGAAGGCGATTTTTCGGTATATCTGGATATTGATAACCAGCAGCACCGTTTTGGTCTATAACTCCCCCTGCAGGCAAATTTTGCGTTTTCCTCCATAACCCAGCTAGACTCGACACCAAAGTACTTTTAACCTGACACAGCCATATATTTTAGGGCATGTTGGTAATTCATGAGGTTGCGACCTGCTCTCATTAAAAATTTTAAAAATATCTAACTTGACCGAGAAACAAGATGACAGAAGCAAACCTCAGCTATCAGCAGACACCTACCCCTACAGGACAGCCTGATAGTCCTTTAAGCATCAACGGCCGTTTTGGACGAATATCCTTTCTGGCATGGTTATTTATTACCTTCATTGTTGTCTTTACATGCTTAGTGGTAGGGTTCATGGTGCTGATAGGAGCAGTTAGCATCCCGCCAGAACAATCCGGGCTTTTGACCGGATTATCCATAGGCTCATACCTTGCCTTTGCTGTGCTGTTCATTGCCTTCTTTTATTTCATGTTCATCTTTGCAATTCGTCGTTTGCATGATGTCAACCAGACTGGCTGGCTATCATTATTAACAGTTGTCCCAGTTATAAATTTAGTTTTCTATTTATACCTGTTTTTTGCTAAAGGAACAGCAGGCCCAAATAACTATGGTCCTCAGCGTGTTACCAAAAGCTGGGAAACCGTTCTGGGCTGGATTTATATCGTACTCATTGCACTGACGATCATCGCTTATTACATTTAATGGTAGGGGCCAATCATCACCCAGCACTAACAAAGTGTACGGCTTCTTCTTGCAAAACTATCCCTACGGCCACCTTCCTGTGGCTGTCTGGTGCTGTAACAGTCAATTACCGGAATGAGCTGAATTAGCCATCGAAGCAAAAACGATTTTTTGCTATGATGGCCGACCTCCTCAAGATGTTAAGGGTTTATCAACCATGTTAATTATTCCAGCAATTGACCTGAAAGATGGCAAATGTGTACGTCTTAAACAAGGCCGTATGGAAGATGACACGGTTTTTTCTGATGATCCTGTAGCAAC
>JASLIR010000151.1 GCA_030152125.1 Alkanindiges sp. | reverse complement strand
TGCATGGGGCTAAACACTATTTCCTATCTGGCTGTATTGGCGTTCGGACTGCCTTACCATCGGCACCCACCAGATCAACTGCTGCCTACCGGAGTGACAGTCACCGATCATACCCCTGCTTCTGGATCAAGTGCCTTGAGTCCTTTACCACCCATGAAATCAGTTACGGTTATCTTTGCAGAAGGAACCACCACGCCCTTAGGCGATTTAAATACGATAGTACCCGTGCTGCTATTAATGGATACAGACAAGCGTTTGGCCCCAGCCTCCACAGGAATATTAAAGGGTTTTTTCCTTGCTTAAACTGCCAGACTCATTAATCACAGACTGCGAGGTAGTATTTTCCGTATCAATATCAATGCTGGTAAATGCAGCCGCTACAGCCTCCGAGGTATGATCCACTAGCCAGTTGCGAACGCACATCGGACGGCTTCCGTTGGTTTAATGGCAAACAGCTGAGCAGGTTAGCGTTAGTCTGCATATCCAGACATAATTGCGTATTGTGCTGCGCGTCCGTCGTCTGCCGGATCAGGCCAAACTCCCCACCCTGACACTTCACATGGTAGGTTTGGACGGATGATCCCGGTAGGCTGTGGTCGGAAAGTTCATACGATTGTGCAGAAGCAGACGACATTAATAGCAGTAGCAGGAATCCGCTTAGAGAGGTACTGGTATTCATTGCTTACGTCCTGTGCGCATATTACTTAGAAATACTTATCTAAGAATTTTTTTTGCCACACAAAAAACAAAATACGTGCTGCTGTATATAATTTAAACTTCACTTTATAGATGATTTTGTAAAATTCTACATACTTTAAAATTTATTGCGTATTTTACAGGCATAAAAAAACCGCACAAAACATTTACGGTCCTTTTGGGCAAGATACTAAAAATATTTAAAAATCTTATAGCGTCTGGTAGAAACGCCAGATGTCCTGAGCAATATCCTGCAGCGAGCGCTTGGCTTCCCACTTCAGCAGCTCTTTGGCCTTTTTAACATCGGCAAACAAACTGGCAACGTCACCTTCACGGGTAGGTACTACCTGCTGGGCAATACTTTGTTCGGTTACTTTCTCAAACACTGCAATCGCCTGTTTTACGCTAACTGCTTCACCACGGGCAATATTAAAAGCTTCCAGGGTACGGCCATCCTGACGGAACAACCATGCCAGTGCATGCATATTGGCTTCTACCGCATCCATCACATGCACATAATCACGTACGCCAGTGCCATCCGCAGTGCCATGCTGATCACCATACACTTCCACAAAGTCACGGTCATGGCGGGCAACCTGGGCCACATAAGGCAGCAGGTTATTGGGCACATTGCTCGGCCACTCACCAATTACAGCAGTAGGGTACGCCCCTGCCACATTACCATAGCGCATCAGGGCCACACGCCACTCTGTATCGGCACCGCATACATCCTGAATAATCTGCTCGGCCATTTGCATGCACTTCTGGTACGGAGTTGCCGGTTTAAAGGCTTGTGACTCTGTTACCGCCTCGGCCTGGTCTGCCCCATATACCGCCAGGGAAGAACTATAAACCAGGGTTTTAATGCCGGCGCGCTGCATGGCACGTAACAGGCTGGTTGTACAGGTCAAATTGTTGTTGTAGAAATCCAGTGGTTGCGTTACCGAGTCCGGAATGTTCTTCATGCCCGCGCAATGTACCACGGCCTGCACTGCATATTGTTCCAGCACACGCTGGAAAGCAGGGGTATTACGAATGTCCAGACGCATGAAAGTTACATAGCGCCCGGCCATAAACTCCAGACGTTCCAGAACCTCCATCTTACTGTTGGACATATTGTCCACCAGGATGACTTCGTGACCGTTTGCTAACAGTATCGCGGCCATGTGGGAACCAATATAGCCTAAGCCACCTGTCACCAAAATCATTCTGCTACCTCTTCCACCACTTGCAAACTAACGTTTATGATACGGATACTTTCCCGAGAACCAAGAAGATGACAACACTACTTCTGTTAACATCTGCGCCCACTACCCGTCTGGCCTGGCATGCTTACGAGCTTGCCAGAACAATGACCAACCAGCAACAAGCGTTGCTGGTATTTTTCTATCAGGATGCTGTTCAGGTAGCAAATCAGCTCACTTGGCGTCCTGCTGATGAACCCGTATTGGCGAAAAAATGGTCCTCGTTGAACATTGATTTACCAATCTGTGTGACGGCAGCACTAGCTCGCGGCATCACGGATGAAGATAACGCAAAAAGACATCATCTTGCACACACAAATTTAGCTCAGGGATTTCGAATGGCAGGACTTGGAGAACTGGCAGATGCTATGCTAAAAGCGAGCCGCATTATACAGCTTTAATGCAACCAGCGCAGGCGTTTATTCAAGTTCATCAAATGTTATATATCATATATGTTGATTGTGAAGCAATTAGGTAGACAACATGAATTCCACATTAATAATTTTTAGCCAGGGTAGCCTTGCTGGACAAACACTTCTGGAAGCCTTATCTGCCTCACTGGTCATAGCCACTTTTGGTATTCCGGTCACCTTTTGCTTTCAGGGCGATGCCATTAATCTGCTAAAAAAAATGCCCGCAAAAAACCCTGCCGAAGCGCCGGCCTTTAAGTCAGCCCAGGCCATGGTGGAAAGTTTCGAATTTTATGATGTACTTCCTGTATGGATATCTCCTGACCAGCATACCCCGCAAAGCCAGCTGGATAATATTGATGTTGAGCATGAGGTCCATCCACTGGATGCCGCCACACTCAGTACCTTCCAACGGGTCATTTACTGGTAAGCCTGCACTATGAGCAACACATTTACCCTGCACCAACTGGTCACCAGCCCCACACACTGGGAGCAACTTTTACAGCGCCTGCAACCTGTATGGCAGCATGGCGATCAGCTGCTACTGCTAGCCGAAGCCGCTCAGGGCTATGCCGACACGCGCCTGCTGCAATTTAATCAGGTAGCTATTTTAGCGCTTGACCGTGCTTATCTTCCTGATGAATCATTGCCCGCACATATCCAGTGCCTGTCTACTGAACAGTGGAGCAGCCTGATTTTACAATACCAGCGTCATATCACCTGGCGTTAGGCTATAATCGCCACTCTGATAGCTGATGTGAACCCGTATGCCTGCTCTGCCCGCTTTAGATGACATTGTGTTTGATCAGGATGGTCACTTGCAAAACCATCTGGACTGGAATCCAGAAATTGCCC
>JASLIR010000048.1 GCA_030152125.1 Alkanindiges sp. | reverse complement strand
GGTCCATGGCCAGTACGACAGCATTTTCCAGAACATCTGCTGCCATTTGAAACAGAACCGGTTTGAAGTTGTCAGGGTCTGGCATCACGCCTGTCAGCAGCGCATATTTATAGTCAAGGTCCATATGTTCAAAACGGACGTTTTGCTTAAACTCCCAGGTTGGATTAAAGCGATGGCTCAGGTTATAACCAATGGCTGCATATTCGCGGTTAAAGCGGTCATAGTCAGGATTACCCAGGTTTTGCGTGGCTGAGGTATCTGGAATGGTTAGGCCCACACCGGCAAAGAATTTTTTCAGGTAAGGTGCGGGAGTGCCGCCCAGAATAGTGCCCTGTTTATCCTGCTGATACTGTGCCTGAACAACCAGGCTGGTGTTATCATCCGGGTTCCAGCTTAGGCTGGGGGCAAGGTAAACGCTGTCGTCCCTGCTATGATCCTGCTGGGTGTCCGCATTGCGGCCAATGGCGGTAAAGCGGTATTTCCAGTCGCTATTAATGCTATCGCTTATATCACCATATAACTGCACATTATTATAACTGCCTACTGTGGTACCTACTTCACGTAGTGGTTTGTCGGTAGGTTTTTTGGTGCTTAGGCTTACCAGTCCACCCGGGTTGGCTTGTCCATACAAAACCGAAGCTGGGCCTTTAATCACTTCTACCTGTTCTATGCCGTACTGGTTAATACGTGGTACTGCAAAGTCGATATTGGTTTGTCTTAAGCCATCGCGCCAGGTATCACCAATGGCAGTATAACCACGGATAAAAGGCCAGTCGTAACGGGATTCGATGCCATAGGCATTTGGTAAAACCCCGGCAGAATAGCGCAAGGCTTCATTGATGTTCTGAACCAGCTGATCATCCATGGTTTCACGTGTAATCACGGAAATGGATTGCGCTACTTCATTGATAGGCGCATCAATTTTGGAGGCAGTGGCTTTTTTGGGTACATAACTGTTGCTGCCATCTTTTTTGGATGCTTTTAGCGTAATGCGAGGAAGGCTGTGGTTATCGGTATCTTCTGCTGCATAGGTCATCTGGGTGCCTAGTGCGCCGATAGCCAGTGTTAATATACTTAGCTTGAATTGTTTTTGCATGTGTAATCCCCTTCAGTAGGAGCTTGAAGGATACTACAGTTAATATAAATAATAACAATTATCATTTATATTATGAATGAAATATTCATACTTTTAAGGGTAGGGATGTTCCACGTGAAACATGAGAAAGGACTGAAACATTGTGTCAGTCCTTTCGCAAGGCGAAGCAGGATGAAGCAAAGCGCTGCTTTGCTTCTTTCGCATTAAAATAAAGCATCGCTTTATTTTAGTCGGTAGCTGTCAAGATACTGCTTTTGTTTTTTCAGTCGCAGCTCAGGGTTAAAGTCTTTCAAATAAAGTAATAGGCTGTGCCTACTATGTTTTTATGGAAATCAAAAGCCAAATTTTCGGACGCCTACGGCGTCCGAAAATTTGAGGGGCTTGGGGGCAAGGCCGCCACCAAGCCCCCGTAAAAATCTGGGCAAGCGCAAAGATCAAAAAAAAACAGGGCCGTTGCCCTGTTTTTAAAAGAACAAGCAACAATCAGTTATTGAAAGCTTTCCTCGATGCTTTCAATTTCCATCATCAGTTCCAGTGTTTCATTTTCAGCGCTTTCCAGTTCGGCTTTAAGCGTGCTCTGGTTATCCATCAGCGCCAGCAGCTTCTTTTTATTCTCTGCAAGATACAACTGCTCATCACCCAGCTGTTTTTCAATGTCGGACAAACGCTGTTGTGCTGCTGCCTGCTGCTTTTCCAGTTTTTCAATTTTAGCGCGTAAAGGGCGGGTGGCTTCGCGGCGGCGCGCAGCTTCCTTACGCGCCTGTTCCTTGTCCACGGGCTGCGCCGGGCTAGGCGCTGGTACGCTAATCGGGGCTATGACCACTTTGGCAGGTTCAGGCTGTTTAACTGCAGCAGTTTTTTGCTGGTTTTGCAACTTCAGCTGCTTTTGCTTCTGCTCCATTTCAATACGGGCTTGACGCAGCCACACGGCATAATCATTCAGGTCACCATCAAAGCTCTGGCAGTTGCCATCATGTACCAGCAACAGATCATCACACACACTGGCAATCAGCTGGCGTTCGTGCGATACCAGTACCACTGCGCCTTCAAAGTCCTGTAGGGCCATGGTCAGTGCCAGACGCATATCCAAATCCAGATGGTTGGTTGGCTCGTCCAGAATCAGCACGTTAGGCTTTTGCCATACAATGAGTGCCAGTGCCAGGCGCGCCCGCTCACCACCGGAAAAACCGGCGCTTAAGGTATCCATGCGTTCGCCACTAAAGCCAAAGCTGCCCAGGAAGGCACGCAGGGTGGCATCGTGAATGGATTTACCAGCCAGACGCTGCAGTTGCAGCATGGGGGAGGCATCGGCATCCAGTGCATCCATTTGATGCTGGGCAAAATAGCCGATATTTAAGAGCTCGCTGGATATCCGCTCGCCAGCCAGCGGCTGTAAATCGCCGGTCAGGGTTTTGATCAGGGTGGATTTACCGGCACCGTTCATGCCCAGTAAGCCGATACGGCTGTCCGGGGTAATTTGCAGGTTAATATTGCCAATAATTTTTTTATCGCCATAACCGGTATCCACGTGATCCAGCCGCAATAGTGGCGAGCTCATGCGGGTAGGTTCGCGGAAGCTGAACGTAAAGGGTGTATCCACATGCGCTGGTGCCAGCGTTTGCATGCGCTCCAGCTGTTTAATACGGCTTTGCGCCTGT
>JASLIR010000043.1 GCA_030152125.1 Alkanindiges sp. | reverse complement strand
ACCACACCTGGCCGAACCAAGTTTTCTTCTATCACCATAGCCTCTTGTTCTTAATATTTCTGAACAAGCAGCAGGAGAATTATTAACCTGCTGTGCAGCTACTTTTTTCTGCCAGCGCTCCGCCCGGCGGGTACGGTCTGCGACCTGCCCAACCAGTTGCCCACAGGCCGCATCAATATCATCACCACGGGTAGTACGCACCGTACATACGAAACCGGCATCAGACAATGTTTTCTGAAATGCCATGATCCGGTTACGGCTGGAACGTCCATAGGGAGCATGCGGAAAGGGGTTAAACGGAATCAGGTTAATCTTACTCGGTAAATTCTTTAAAAGTTGTATTAATTGTTTGGCATGTTCCTGCTGGTCATTTACATTTTCCAGCATTACATATTCAATGGTCACATGTTTACGAGCACTTTCCAGGCCATTGTCACGCGCCAGATAGCGGCGTGCAGCCGGAATCAGCTCCGCCAGCGGGTATTTTTTGTTTACCGGCACCAGCTCGTCACGCAAGGCGTCATTAGGGGCATGCAAGGAAATAGCCAGGGCTACATCAATCTCTTCACCCAGCTTGTCAATCATCGGCACAATGCCGGAAGTTGACAGGGTCACACGGCGCTTGGACATGCCATAGGCAAAATCGTCCAGCATCAGGCGCATCGAACTTACTACCGGCTCAAAGTTAAGCAGCGGTTCGCCCATGCCCATCATCACCACATTGGTTACGGTACGGCTGCGCTCGCCAACCGGCACATCTTCCATGTAGGACTGGTTAGCCACCCACAACTGGCCAATAATTTCGGCGGCAGTCAAATCACGCTGAAAGCCCTGCTTGCCGGTACTGCAAAAGCTGCAATCCAGCGCACAACCCACCTGTGATGAAATACACAGGGTTTTACGCGCACCGGTTTTATCATCGGCAGGAATAAGTACGGTTTCTACCAGCGAACCCGCACCATCCCCTACCCGGAACACCCACTTGCGGGTACCATCTTTAGAGAAGTTTTTATGCACCACTTCCGGCGCTTCAACAAAGGCAACCTGTTTAAGCCGCTCGCGCAGCTTGCCAGCCAGATTGGTCATCTGGTCAAAGTCATCCACCCCAAACTGGTGAATCCACTTTAACACCTGACCGGCACGGAACTTCTTCTCGCCCATGCCCTCAAAAAACGCTTCCATCTGCGGGCGGGACAAGCCCAGCAGGTTTACCTTCCCGGCATTTCCGGACGATTCCTTGGCGCAAGCAGACTCGGCAGCCTGATCACCGGCTGGTGTGGCATTTTGCAGTACGTGTACTGCTTGCGCTAATGAATCAACAACATCTGTAGTCATGATAAATCTATAAGGACAATAAATAAAAATGAGTGCTTAAGCCAACTGCCACCCTGGTATGCAAAACAGCAGCAGCCTTAAGACAAACGCTTTTCAACCGTGTTTTATGTGATTGAAAAGCGCATAAAAACAAACCAGATAAGCATGATAACACTTATCTGGTTTATCCAACGTATCAATTAGCGAGTACGTGGGCAAATTTCGCCGTCTTGGAAAAAGTAAGCGATTTCACGTGCAGCAGAAGTGGTAGAGTCAGAACCATGTGCAGCATTTTCGTCAATGCTTACAGCAAAGTCAGCACGGATGGTGCCTGGAGCAGCTTCTTTAGGATTGGTAGCACCCAGAATGTCACGGTGAGCCAGTACAGCATTGTCACCTTCCAGTGCAGATACTACAACTGGACCAGAGGTCATGAAGGCTACCAGGTCATTGAAAAAGCCACGCTCTTTGTGCTCAGCATAAAAGCCTTCAGCTTCTGCTTTGCTCAGGTGCTTCATTTTGGTTGCAACGATTTTCAGGCCAGCTTTTTCAAAACGGCTGAAAATGTCGCCAATGTGGTTTTTGCTTACTGCATCTGGTTTAACAATGGATAATGTACGTTCGATAGCCATGATCGCTCCTTAAAATTGAACAACAAAAAAAGATGGCGCATTATACCGTTGTGATATGACAAAGATAGCGTTAGCCGACATTTCACCACGGACTTTTGCATTATTCTTACAATTTCTCTTACATTTTCTTTAAGAGGCCCAGCCAATTTCTTTAAGAAGCCTCGTCAATCCAGGCCATTTGGATGGCTTCCAGAATCTTTTCATTGGAACGATTCGGATCATCAGCAAAATCAGGTAACTCGCATATCCAGCGGTGCAAATCAGTAAAGCGGATGTACTGCGGGTCCACATCCGGATGCGCCTCATACAAACTGATTGCGATATCCAGCGCATCACTCCAACGTAAAGCCATGGGATTAGTCCTGTTAAGTGGTCCTGTTAAATATGCTTTATTCTAACAAATTACACAGGCACTGTCAGATGCACTGCCAGCAGTTTAGCCTAAGCCCTGCCTGTCTGGTGTGTAAAGCGTCAGACAACACGGACTACTAAATATTGCCCGCTAAACACTGAGTGCTAAACCCCGCCCACCAGACTAAGCGCCTGCCATAAAGGTTGCCATGCCCCAAGCAGCAATACCAGTGTCCCGCCTACCTCTGCTGCAATCAGTGACCACATAAACAGCTGTATTAATGCCGTATGCAAACTTAAGCCACCCAGCTTATGCGGCCTGCGCAACTGGTTGTCAGTATCTTTTAACAGGCCATGAATCACATACGTACCGATGGCTAAGGCAAAATAAGCCACATTCAGCAATACGGCATAAAAATTAATACGCTCAGACCACACGGAAAAATAAGCCAGTAGCGCCAGAATCAAACTACTGCTGGCATACAGCAATGAGGCGCGATGGGCAATATCTACATAATAAGGTGCGCGGGCTTTGTCACTGCGCATAATAGCCAGATACTTCCACACGCCGGTCAGCAGGCCAATCATTAAAAAAATGCCGGCAGACAAAATAGCCAGAGCAACAGCAGGAGAGAGGAAATTCATGGCTAATCAGCAGTGGTTCGACGAGATATTGAACGAATGCTAATAATCAGAGGGAGGATTGTAAAGGTTTATTATAAAATGAGATGAGGAATAAGACAGAAGGCAAACCATTGTTTCACATTAAATCATGACGTGAAACAACGGCGACAGATAGATAATGCCGACTGCCAGGCTGCTACCAATAAACGCACCAGCCAGCACGTCGGTTGGGTAATGCAGGCCCAGAATCACACGGGATACTGCAACCAGCGCGGTAAATGGCACCATAATCCACAGCAGTGCTGGCAACGCATACCCCATCAGGATACATACCAGCATGGCATGCATGGTGTGACCCGACGGAAAGCTGAAGTGATCCAGTGGGCGTTCACCCAATACCACCGCCTGATGCACCTGATAAGGACGTGGACGTACAGTTTTGCGCTTTAAAAACTTGTACAGCAGGGTGCCACAAAAGGTACCCAGTGCCATGTATGCCAGCTCAACCGCATACGCCAGGCCACGCGCCGCCCATACCACCGACAGGCAGATATACCAGAACCAGCCATCACCTAAACGGCTTACACCTTTAAAAAACAGTGCAATCTGCTTTTTGGATGAATACTGGTTTAAACGGATACACCAGTCCAGATCAAAATGTTGTACCCGATTCACCGCTAATTGTAATTTACTCATTGTTTTACCTCTTTTTTATAAATAGTTATGAAATAAATAAGGGAAATGTTCTATCACCCAGCGCCTTGGAGTACAGCGTCTGGTGCTTTTTAACTGTGGCTTTTAAAGCCTGTTCAAACTGTTGTACCGCCAGGTGCCAGCCAAAGCCCTGCGCACGTATATGGGCTTTTTCACCCATGCGGCGCAATACTGCCTGTTCTGGCACACTGCTCACCATGCGGATAAACTCCTGACGCTTGGCAAACGGACAGCGCCAGCCATGCTCACCTTCCACCATCACCAGCGCAGCACAGGCATAATCATAAGCCACTGCTGGCAAACCGCTGGACAAGGCTTCAAGCAGCACATTACCAAAGGTTTCCACTTCACTGCCAAACACAAACAGGTCACCGCTGGCATAATGTTTAGCCAGCTCATCGCCACGCTGCATGCCGGCAAAAATCGCTTCCGGGGCCAGCGCTTCCAGACGGGTACGGTCCGGGCCATCACCTACAATCACCAGTTTGAAATCGCGCTTTGGCTGCGCTTTTTGTGCAGCACGGAAAGCTTCAATGGTCAGGTCAATATTTTTCTCTGGTGATACCCGTCCTACATACATCATCACCGTGGTGTTCTCGCTCGCACCCCAGCGGGTACGCAGCTCGGCACAGCGGCGGTTCGGGTTAAAACGCTCGGTATCCACACCGCGTGACACCACTTCAAGTGGACAGGTCACACCAAAGTCAATCAGCGCTTGCTTGGTATCGGTGCTTGGCACACAGGTCACATCGGTCATGTTATGGAACCAGCGCAGGTAATGCTGCACCGGCTTTAACAGGAAAGCCAGATCAAAGAAGCGACTGAACTCATGGAATGGCGAATGGAAGCCACTGGACACCGGGTAGTGACGCTGCTTGGCTACATTCAATGCCGCTAGTCCCAGTGGGCCTTCAGTCACAATATGTACAATGTCCGGCGAGAACTGCTCAAAGGCACGGCCAATTTTCAGTACCTGTGGCCAGCCAAATTTCAGTTCTGGATATTTTGGAATGGCGTGACCACGCACCAGACACAGTGCATCGGGGGTAAAATCATTGCTGCTTTTTTGTTGATCCGGGCGTACCAGCAAAATGCGGTGACCGCGCTGCTGTAACCCTTTAGCGAGTTGTAATACCGACAGTGCCACACCATTAATTTCCGGTGGCCAGGTTTCACTGACAATCGCAATATTGAGTGGCTTCACAAAAGACTCAGCCGTCAATACATCAAATGCAGCATGTCGGGTAAATGATTGGTAAGTTGTCATAGCTCTTATTCTTAACACTCTTGTCGTTTATTAAATTTAAGATAAAATTTTGACCAATTAATGATAGATTATTGACAGTTTTCTTACAGTGCTTATTATTTAAAGTTATCAATCATCTATCTTGCGTCTATTTTCTCATATGTATTTTTTATATCAATTACCGCATTAGCGATGCCATTAAAATAAACACTGCTTATGACATTTTCATGAAATAAAACGACAAAATAAAAAAGACTTTATAAAAATATAAAGCCCTTTTAAGAACAACCTGTTAAACCGCTTAATGAGCAACCAGCTGCTTCTTTTGCTCCGCATATTCCTGCAAATAATCGCTTGCCAGGCTACGTTTCTGCTTTTCGGTCAGCACTTTGCCTGCCTGCTGAAAAAACTTGTGCTCTTCCTCTTTCAGGTGATGATGCACCTTGTCTGCCAGCTGCCTGGCCTTCACCAGCCAGGCGGGGCTACTTTGTTCCAGCGCTTCTAGCTCTTCCACCATTTCATCCATCTCATGATGCTCGGCAATGGCATGCCGGCATAAATCCATGGCGGCATCCTCCTCCATTAAGGGGGAATAGAAATAGCGCTCCTCTGCCAGCTCATGCGCTGCCAGTTCCTGTTTTAAATCATTAAATAATGCGGTCCGTTCCGGGCTATCACCCTTCGTTTGTATCAGTTTTTCTGCCAGATCACGCTGGATTTCATGGCTTTCACGCAAGGCTTCAAAGATATTCATTATTTCTCTCTGCCAAAACAGGAATACCAACACAATTTAACGCAGATATTAATGGCTGTTTTTTATTTATAGTTATCTTCATCGGACAATATGTAAAAACTGTTATCTTTATAAAAAATAAAACCCCATAAAAGGGGCCTTATTTACAACAAACGCTATAACAGACAACTAAGCATTTTAAAAACAGCTAATTACTGATCAATCACATCCACGCCTTTTGGCGGTACAAAATTAAATGCCTCTGCATTTAAATTAGGGTTGCTTTGCACATTACTAAAATTAATAGTCGTTTGCTGACCCAGCGAATCCTTTAAAATCATCTGGCTAGGCGCATTATTGCTAAAGCGGATGCCCAGGCTTTCAAACACACCGTCTTCCTGTTTTGGATACAGCACAAAATAAGCCTCATTGGCATTTGGCTGCGTCACCCGGAAAGATTTCATGATGGTGGCAGACTGGCCGGATAGCAACAATGCGGGGGTATTCCCTACCTGCTCATCCAGGCTCTGACGCACCGCCTGCTCCAGGTCCGGGTCATAAATCCACACCGTCTTACCACTGGTCACAATCAGTTGCTTGGAGGGGCTGGTGGTTTCCCAGCGGAACAGGCCTGGACGCTTGACCTGCATCACACCACTAAAGGTCTGGTTCAGGTGCGTACTGCGCAAGCCCTGGTTAGCCAGTGCCGGTGTTTTACCACTTTTAGGCGCACTCGCCTGGGTGGACTGGCTAAAATTGGCCTGCAGACTGCTAATACGTGACAAATACTGGTTCAGGTTATTGGTAGCTGCCGCCTCGGATGCTACGGTAGGTGCCGCCTGCACCGCAGTTGCTGCGGTAACGCCCACGGCAAATACAGGCAAGGCTGCCAGCATGGCCAGCGCAAACTGTTTCTTTACTTTATTATTCAACATCTTTTTTTGACTACTAACACTTGTCATATCTTCACCTACAATGATTTACCAGACATACGTCCTTATACCCGCCAGCACAAACAGAACCTATAACACCACTGCATCACCATCCTGCACACCTGCAGGCTTGTCCTGATTGTAGCTGTTAAGCATGACATCACTATGCCAAGCCAAGCCCATGCCATCCAGTCTTAAAATGTGTCCAGTGCAGTAAAAATGTCAATATTTTCAGTCATTGGCATTAAGCCTACAGCAGTTATGCAAGCATTTGTAAGCAATTATTCAACTGTAAAGAAAACATGTGCTGCCCTTACAAAGCAAAAAAGCCCGGCAAGCGGGCTTTTTTAGTGTCTGCAAATAATCGTCAGATTATTCTACAGTCACATAGCGACGACCAAACTGGCCCTTCACTTCAAACTTTACTACGCCGTCGGTAGTAGCAAACAAAGTATGGTCACGACCCATACCAACGTTTGCACCAGCGTGGAACTCAGTACCACGTTGACGAACGATGATGTTACCAGCAACAACGGTTTGACCGCCGTAAACTTTCACACCCAGCATTTTCGGGTTGGAATCACGACCATTTCGTGTGGAACCACCAGCCTTTTTATGTGCCATGTCATATGCTCCTTAGGATTAGCCGTTAATACCAGTAATGTGCAATTCGGTAAACCATTGACGGTGACCTTGTTGCTTACGGTAGTGCTTACGACGACGCATTTTAACGATGCGTACTTTGTCGTGGCGACCATGACCAACCACTTCTGCAGTTACAGTCGCACCAGCTACAACTGGCGCACCAATTTGAATGCTTTCACCGTTAACAAGCAACAATACATCATCAAATGTAATGCTTGAACCGGTTTCAGCTTTCAATAATTCAACTTTCAGCTTTTCGCCAACGATAACACGGTGTTGCTTGCCACCGCTTTGAATCACTGCGTACATAATGTACTCCATCCTGCCCGTGTCGCCGTGCCGGCAATGAACGATGCCGATCTTAAAACGTCCGCCACTGGGGTTTCGCAAGGGGCGTATTCTATGCAAAAAACTGCGTGCTGACAATAGAAAAACACGGATTTGTGCCATTTTTTAATCAATTTCAAACCACGGCAGCAGCGCTGCTTTGTATAACTTTGGCATCATCAGTCACCTTTTACTTGACGCATGGTGGTGTTGATTAGTATTTAATATAAGCTATTGTATTTTCGCCTTTTGGCGTATTTGGTTTATATTAACAAAATATCAAAACCACCGTGTTTTCACGTCGTTCAGGAACTGTATTAGAAAATGGTTGATTTCAAGCGTGACATTCTTGCCCCTGTTGCCGCCGACTTTGAGGCAATGGATCACTTTATTCAAACCGGCATTAACTCCAAAGTCCCCTTGGTGATGTCAGTCAGCCGCTATGTGGTGGAAGCCGGTGGCAAGCGTATGCGTCCGTTAATGTGCCTACTGGCTGCGCGTGCCTGCCATGCAGACACTGAAAACGCTGAGTCCCTGGACCATGAAGCCAGTTTAAGACTGGCTGCCATTATCGAAATGCTGCATACCGCTACCCTGGTACACGACGATGTGGTGGATGAATCCGGCCTGCGCCGTGGTCGCCCTACCGCCAATGCAACCTGGAACAATGCCACCGCAGTGCTGGTGGGTGACTACCTGATTGCGCGGGCCTTTGACCTGCTGGTGAACCTGCATAATTTTGATTTACTGAAAGAGTTTTCCAGCGGCACCTGCGAAATTGCCGAGGGTGAGGTACTACAGCTGCAATATCAGCACCAGCCGGATATTAGCGAAGACATTTACCTGAAAATCATTCATGGCAAAACCTCACGCCTGTTTGAACTGGCCACCGAAGGTGCTGCTATTTTAGGTAACCAGTACCAGTACCGCGCTGCACTAAAAGCCTATGCCGGACACTTTGGCAATGCATTCCAGATTATTGATGACATTCTGGATTACACCTCCGACCCGGAAACATTAGGTAAAAATATTGGCGATGATTTAATGGAAGGCAAGCCAACCTTACCACTGATTGCGGCGTTATTAAAAAGCGCGCCAGCAGAACAGCAACTGCTACACAAGACCATTCAAACCGGTGGTCTGGATACATTAAATGACGTGATTCGTATTGTGAATGAGTCCGGCGCACTGGATTATTGCCGCCAGCGCGCTGCAGAAGAAACACACCTGGCCATTGCTGCACTCTCCAGCCTGCCCGCGTCTATCTATCGCGATGGTCTGGAAAACCTGGCCAGACTGGCGCTCAATCGCCTTAGCTAGTCCGCACCCTGTGGTGTGCGCCAGCCAGAGCCACCATCTACAAGCCCAACTGAATGGAACCTGCCTATGCCGAGTAAATTTCATGCGCTATTTGCCGAAATGCATGAGCAATTGAATGACCAGGCACAGGAAAAACCAGACCCGGCCTTACTGGTACAACTGGTTGACAGCCTGCGTCCTGCCAATGCCGAAAATACAGATGAGATTCACGATAAGCTACAGGTACTGATCGAAATACTGATTGATCAGCCCGTATACGCCGAGTGTCTGCATGACTATATCCTGCGCACACTGGCGCAATACCAGCAAACCAGCCTGTATGCCGATGCCGGCATTCTGGGCAATGACGGCTTTTTTAGCCAGCTTAGCCAGCGTATAGGCGGGCATTTACTGCCGCCCCTGCGCGACCAGACCCTGCTCAGTGACTTGTTCCAGCAGGTGTTTCACCATAGCGATGACCCGGAATGGATTGCCAATATTGAACTGGAAGACTGGCAGGAACTGATTACCCTGCTGTCGCAGCCCTATGCAACCCGCATGGACTTGCGCATTCAGGCACGCGACCAGATCCTGCATGCCATGATGGTCATTTCCTACCGTATTTCTGCCATTGGGCTGGAGCCGGAAGTTGCCCGCGCCTATCCGGAACTGGATGAATACGAGTCGCCTTTCCTGATTCAAAACCATGAAATTATAGAATTTGTCAGTAAGTACCGGGAATACACTTCGGAAGACAGTGTACGCTGGCCACCGGAACTCCCCGATGAAAAACAGGCACTGGTAATACTGGACCAGTGCCGCGATATTTTAAACCGCATCAAGCGTGGCACACGCCGTAACGGGGTCAGCTTAAGCCTGACCAACCTGCTGATCCGGCTGGACCAGTGCCTGACCCGTATTAGCCTATTGTTCAACCTGCTGCTGGACGACCCTAAACAGTTCCAGCAATCCCTGCTTGAACTATTGCAGGAACTAACTGAAGCACAGCAGGACTCCCGAAGCGTGCGTGCGCTGATTTCCGTTAACACCGAGTTGCTGTCGCGCCAGGTGACGGAAAACGCCAGCCGTACCGGTGGACATTATGTCAGTACTGACCGGCAGGGCTTTTTCCAGATGTACCGCTCGGCAGCAGGTGCCGGGGTGATTATTGGCACCATGTCCGCCCTGAAAATACTGGCCGGACGGGTGGTGCTTGCCCCGCTCACCCAAGCATTTGTCTTTAGCATGAACTACTCGCTGGGGTTTATGCTGATTCATATGCTGCATTTTACCGTGGCTACCAAACAGCCAGCCATGACTGCCGCAGCACTGGCGGCAACCATTCAGCAAAACACCGGTAACCGCGCCGCCCAAATGGCAGAGCTGGCAGCATTGACTGTCAACATCATGCGCACCCAGTTTATTGCCATATTAGGTAATATTTCCATTGCCATGCCTACCGGCCTGCTGATTGCCTGGTTATGGCAGCATAACCTGCATCAGCCCTTGCTGAGCGCTCCAAAAGCAGCCGCCTTGTTGCATAACATCAATCCGTTTACCTCGCTGGCTATTCCGCATGCGGCAATTGCCGGGGTTTGCCTGTTCCTGTCCGGCCTGATAGCAGGCTATTACGATAACCTGGCAGTTTACCGTCAGGTTGGCCCGCGCTTGCGCCAGCATGCCAGGCTACAACGCTGGCTGGGCGTGGAGCGGCTAAACCGGGTAGCAGGCTATATTGAGAATAACCTGGGCGCACTGGCAGGCAACTTCTGGTTCGGTATCATGCTGGGTAGTATGGGAACAATTGGCTTTATGCTGGGCCTGCCGCTGGATATCCGCCATATCGCCTTTGCCTCAGCCAATTTTGCCCAGGGGCTGTTCTGTTTAAATGGCAGCGCGGATATTGGCCTGATTCTGGTATCGTTTCTGGGTGTACTGATGATTGGCCTTACCAACTTGCTGGTTAGTTTTAGCCTTACCCTGTTTGTGGCGTTGCGTGCCCGCAAAGTACGCTATTCGCAGTGGAAGCCACTGTTGCGCCTGCTGCTCACCCACTTTATGACCCGCCCCTCAGACTTTTTCTGGCCGCCAAGGCAACCTACCTCTACAACGCCTGCAAACGAGGCTGCAAAACACGACTAGTCACTCTTATAGTCACTCTTAAAGGGTACTAAAAGCAGCGTATAGATGCACTTACATTTATACGCTGCCTTTATGATGCGACCTACACTTTATTACAAAAAACGCACAATACCCCTGATCAAATCTTAACTCACTGAATTATTTTAAACACATAAGTATTTATTTTTATTAAGTCTATTTTAACTACAGCCCAGGATTAAAAAAATTTTTAAAATATGCTTGATAAAAGTGTACTATCCAGTACACTTCTTTAAAATAGATACACTTAATAGCAACAGACGACGAAACGATGCAGGTGCCGATTTTTGAATGTGAGCATTGAACCATCCTCAACACACCTCAAAAACTGGCCCCTGCTGGGCGCTGCAATACTTGCGCTCGTCTGTTTTAGCCTGTTGGCACTGGTTGCCCTGCAACCAGCTACAACAGCACTGGAAACCTCATGGTTATGGCACATCCACCAGTTGCACTCCCCGCTGTTATCCAGCATTGCCGTTGCATTGGCATGGCTGGGCGGACTACCTGCGCTGAGCGTGATGGGGCTCACAATCACTGGCATCATGCTTAAACAGCAACGTCCGGATTTGGCAATCTTCACTATTGTCAGCCTAAGCGGCGCCGTCATTCTAAGCTGGGGTTGTAAATGGACTTTTGCAAGGGTACGCCCGGACGTATGGGTTGAGCTGGTCAATCACTACGGCTCATCTTTTCCCAGTGGTCACAGCATGTATGCCGTCACCCTGGCTGGCGTATTAATAGTTATCAGCAAACAGTCGCCTTACCACTGCTGGTTGTCGGTGGCGGGCATCGTATGGGGTGTTGCCATGGGTTTCTCCCGAATCTACCTGGGGGCACATTTTCTAACAGACATACTGGCTGGCTGGGCATTGGCTATTGCCTGGCTGTGTGGCCTTTTATGGTTTTTCAAACAGTTCAATTTTTTAAATAAGAACAGCGTACATTGCTGGTAAATACGAGGTGATATCATGATGTTAGCATCACAATGGGCGCGCATCGCTGTGCTCTCAACGTTGGCAGCAAGCATCGCCATTAGCGGTTGTGGCAAAAAAAATGAGGATCAGGCAGCAGCTGGTGGTGCACACGCACAAATGCCACCTGCCGAGGTATCGGTCATTGTGGCGCAACGGCAATCTGTAGAGCAGACCATCGAGCTTTCAGCCCGTACGGCAGCCTACCAGATTTCCGAAGTGCGCCCGCAGGTGAGCGGTATTGTGGAAAAACGCCTGTTTGTGGAAGGCAGTTATGTGCATGCCGGTCAACCACTGTACCAGATTGACCCCAACACCTATCAGGCCACACTGGATAATGCCAAGGCAGCGTTAAACCGCCAGATTGCCAACCTGAATGCCCTGAAAGTGAAGGAAGGCCGCTACAAGCAACTGGTGGGCACCAATGCCATCAGTAAGCAGGATTATGATGATATTGCCGCGCAGGTTGCACTGGCCCAGGCAGATGTTGATGCCAGCCGCGCCACCCTGGAAAACGCCAAAATCAGCCTAAACTATGCCATTGTACGTGCCCCTATTGCTGGCCAGACCGGGCGCTCCAATGTGACTGCAGGTGCGCTGGTAACTGCGAATCAGGCCGACCCACTGGT
>JASLIR010000001.1 GCA_030152125.1 Alkanindiges sp. | reverse complement strand
CTGGTCATTATCGGCACCCAGCAGTGTGACACTGGGTAATACAACGACCAATGCCGTGTACGTGGGTGTAGGTGAAGCGCTGGGTGCCCTGGCTGGTTTTACCCTGGATATTGGTAACCTGGATGCTGGCTTACGCCCGGTTGATAACTGCTGGGGCAGTTTAACCTTTTGCTAATGCTGCATGTTTGCTGTGGGGTAGTTACAGGCTTTGCGTGTTGTGCGGATGGGAGGAGGTGATGAAAGGTTTAGCATATTGCGGTATGGCGTTTCAGCTTGTTTTTATACTGTGCTGTAAACCGGCACTGGCGCATGTAAGGCCTGTTAATCTGGAGTGTGTTGCAGGAACTGCACAGCTAATCCTGCCCATGCAGCAGTTCTTTCAGCACATATCCATTGAACCGGAGCGTGATCCAACCCGTCTTTCTGTGCTTATTTCCGCGGCATTAAACCAGCGCTATGGGCGCAATATACAGGCGGGGGATATTGCCGGCCTGATGAATGCGCCATTCAAGGGAAAAATGCATAGCTTTCTGGATATTAAGACGGTCATAAAAAAAACGGGCTATCATGTTTCTGCCTACAGGATTAATGTGCAAGCTGGTCATTCGGTCTATGCGCATGATGTCGGTTTTTTAATTGATAACACAATTTTGCCTAATAGTAGGGTTATCGCCTTATTGTTTGCCTCCGGCAGTGGCAGCAAATATTTGCTGTATGCCAATGGTATTTTGTGCCCTATGTCTGACCAGCAGTTTGAAAAACGATTTAATAACAGTGTTTTTTTAAGGCTGGATTAGCTGATCCGGCATGGCCTGCATGAGCAGTTCATGCTAGGGACGCAGGCGGTTTTTACGCTATGATGTTTGGGTGTATTGAATATTAAGCATTGCATATGAAATTCCTCCTTCTATTTATCCTGGGCTTTGGCATATTTTATATGCTCAGGCGCAGCCTGGCGGCCAAACGGCAGCAGAACCAGAAACCGCCCATGCGCACAGTCACGGAAGCTACGGCAGCTCAGCAGCCTATTGCCCATAAAGAAAACCATAAGCACTAGTAACGCCATTTTCCGGCTTGCTTTAACTCAAGCTTGCTTTAAGATGAGGCCAGATAAATAAGTATTCAGGGCTTTGGTCAGTCATGCAGCAGCATCCCGACGACGCATTGATTGTGCTGGTATTATCCGGCCAGCAGGATGCCTTAAAAGAATTAATGTTGCGGCATGGCGGCGTGATGCTGGCGGCGGCCCGTAGTATTGCACCTCATGCTGCCGATGACATTGTGCAGGAAGCCTGGATTGCCGCACTGGGTGCTTTGGCCGACTTTGAACAGCGCGCGGCCCTTAAGACCTGGCTGGTGCGGATCACCATGAATAAAGCCTATTCTTTTTTGCGTCAGCATAAGCTGGAAGTGTCGCTGGACGGTTTGGCGGATGCGGATAATCCGCTGCACGATGCGTTTGACCAGACGCATCACTGGCGGCAGCAATGGTCAGACTGGGCGGAACAATCTCCTGATAAGCTGCTGGAGTCGCATGCTTTGCAGGGATGCCTGGACAAGCATATTGAAAAATTGCCGGATGGCCAGCGTCTGGTTTTTCTGCAAACACAGATACTTGGCTTATCCATGGACGAAGTGTGTAACAATTTGGCTGTTTCTGCGTCTAATCTGAGAGTATTATTGCATCGTGCACGGGTGAAATTACACCAGATGGTGGCACATTATCAGGACACCGGCGAATGTTGACATGTAGTGAGGTTGCGGCACAGGCCAGTAACTTTCTGGACCAGGAGATGACGGTGAGTCAGCGGGCAGCATTTCGTTTGCACTTAATGTATTGCAGCAACTGCCGCCGCTTTGTACGTCAACTGAAGCTGCTTCAGCAGTCTATCCAGTTACGCCCTGTCGCACAGCCTTCGGAAGACCAGGTGACGCGCTGGATGCAACAGGTAGGCAAGCCATCCGCCAAATGATTTATCAAAGTCACTTATAGGCAAAAACACCGCATAGCGGTGTTTTTTTATGCTTAGATGAATACCTACTGCTTTTTAGCAAACCATAACTTCCCCAGCCAGTAATCTGCACTGACATAACGCCCGCCACCTATCCGGATCAGGGCAAACAGCATCACCATATACGTGACGGCAAATTCAACACCATTATTCACAATGGCAAAGGAACCACTGGCAGTCAGCCAGTCGTAATTGCCATGTTGCTGCAGGATTTCGCGTGCCCGTTGCAGTTTATCCGCAGCAGCCAGCACCTGCGCATTGGCAAACGGCGCGGAAGGGTCGGCAATGGCCTGCCAGCCATTTGGCAGGTGCACGCTAAGAATGGCTACCAGCATGGTCACTATCAGCGGAATGCTGATCCAGCGGGTAAACAGGCCCAATGCCAGCAAAATAGCCCCGCCAATTTCTGCCGAGGTTGCCAGTGCCGCCATGATGACGGGAAAGGGTAGCCCCAGACCGTAATCCGGGTTACCAAACCAGTCTACAGTGTCGCTAAAATTTAGCAGTTTATTAGTGCCCGCAGTCCAGAATACCGGCACCAGAAAAAGGCGTAAGGCCAGTGCTGGCAGGCCATCAATGGGCTGCAGCAGCCTAAGCAGGCGTTGATACAGGGATTCCATATGGGCGCTAAAACCCTGCAGGCCGGAAAATATTTGCATGATGACTGACTCCAAAACATGATGTGCAACGTATAGAGGGGCTATTGACGCTTCATATGTGGATTGCGTTGTCGGCTAAAATTAATTCAAACGAGGCGTGAAACGTAGGCAATGGTTAGCCCCTTGACAAGTTTCACAACGAAGTTTGAGAGAATTTTAGCCACAACCCGAAGGGGCAGGGCTGTTTTTTGCCGCTGCTGCGTTATTCATTGTGACTTTTAGAACCACTAAAGGTCGCAATGCATGTCTTGCATCGTTCAAAAAACAACCTCTGCCGCAACCTTATATGAATTGTCAATAGCCCCTTCAATAGACGTGCAAAACGCGTGATTGTTACAGCAAAAAATAAATTTTTTTTGGCTGTAACATCCATCAAAAAATGGCGTCTAACAGGTACACGCACCTTTAAGCGTGTGCCATAAACCTATTGCATAACGATTGTTGAGGATTACATCATGTCTAAATTAACCAGCCTGACTCCGATTGCTGCCCTGTTGGCTTTATCTGTTGGTGGCCTGGCCACTGTGCAGGCAGTGGCGGCGGAGCCTGCATCTAGCAGCACTAAAGCAGCAGATGCCAAATGTGGTGCACATAAAACTGCGGATGCCACATGTGGCGCAGATAAGTCAAAAGCTGCAGAAGGCAAATGCGGTGCGGATAAGTCCAAGGCGGCAGACGGCAAGTGCGGTGCGGATAAGTCCAAGGCTGCAGATGGCAAGTGTGGGGCGGATAAGACCAAAGCGGCAGACGGCAAGTGTGGTGCAGATGCCAAGAAATCTAAAGCTAAAGACGGCAAATGCGGTGAAGCCAAGTGTGGTGCAGGCAAGAAGCACGCTGAACATTAAGTATCATCAAACCGGTAACAGACCAGCAGGTTTGTTACCGACGCAATTGATCTGAGTTATTAAATAACAGGGAGCTAGCAATGACCTTTAGCATACAGGGCGCAGGCCTGGGTTTACGCCGCGAGTTTCTGGACGAGCTGGCGGGTTTAGCAGAAACACAAGCCAGGCCTGATTTTCTGGAAATTGCCCCGGAAAACTGGCTGGGTTTTGGTGGCAGGCATGCCAGAAGGTTAAGGCAGTTTAGCGAGCAATACCCCATGCTATGTCATGGCTTGTCCTTGTCCATTGGCGGCTTACAGCCCATAAACGTGGATTTTGTGAAGAAGATTCGTCATTTTCTGGATGAACACCAGATCGTTGCCTACTCTGAGCATTTAAGCTACACCAACGATGGTGGCTATCTGTATGACCTGCTGCCCATTCCCATGACCCAGCAGGCCGTGGATTATGTAGCGCAGCGTATTTTGCAGGTACAGGATATTCTGGGACGGCGTTTGATTATTGAAAATGTATCCACCTATGCCATGCCGAATGCACAGATGAGTGAGGCTGAGTTTGTAGCGGCAGTATTAAAGCAGGCTGACTGCGATTTGCTGCTGGATGTGAATAATGTGTATGTAAACAGCATTAATCATGGCAGTGATGCCCGGGCTTTTATTAAGGCCATGCCAGCGGAGCGGGTGCGCTACCTGCATATTGCCGGGCATTATGTGCAGCAGTCCGATTTACTGATTGATACCCACGGTGCCGCCGTAAGCACGGATGTATGGGATTTACTGGATGTGAGCTATCAGCATCTGGGCATTAAGCCTACCTTGCTGGAACGCGATTTTAATATTGATAACGTTAATGATTTACTGGCAGAAGTGGCCCTGATTCGCCAGCACCAGCAAATCACACGTGCAGCATAAATACAGGAAAATCAGCGATGAATGCCTCATTCCAGCAAGTACAGCAGGATTTCTGCCAGTGGTTGCGTGATCCCGCTTCGGCTTTATCCACAGCCGTGCAGGGTGTGCCTGTGGATAGAATGCAGGTGTACCGCGAGCTGTTATTCAATAATGTAGTCAGCTTTATCGACATGGTATTTCCGGTGGCAAAGTCCATGCTAAAAAGCACAGTATGGGAAAGTTTGCAGCAGGATTTTTTTGCTCAGGCACACTGTCAGTCGCCATTTTATCTGGATATCAGCAAGGAGTTTCTGGATTACCTGCAACAGGCTGAACCGGCCGTGCTGGCAGATTATCCCTGGCTGATTGAGCTACTGCATGTGGAGTGGATGGAACTGCATATTGAGCTGGCCGAATTTAAGCAGCCTGACAGCCACAACGTGTTAAGTGTGGATGATTTACCCACCTTGGCTGAAGATGCGGAACTGGCTTTTAGCGTGCCCATATGGGTGCTGGGTTACCGCTGGCCGGTGTATGACTGGCGTGCAGGGCAAGACCTTGCGGATATACAGGAAAATCCCGGCTTTTTAATGGTGTGGCGAGACACTGAAGATAACCGTAGTCAGCAGCTGGTGCCGCCCGTTTATGCCTTGATGATTGATACGATGTTGCAGGCTGGGCGGTTTAGCCTGCTTACTTTAAGGCAGCAACTGGCTGTCCATATCGCTGAATTAGCGCAAGCAGAACAGAAAAAACTGCTTGAACAGGTGCTGCACTATTTGGCAGGGCTGCATGTATTGTGCTTTAGTGCCTGATGTCTGCCATATAAGCCCTAGTCAATCAGTAGCCAGCCAGTTAGTAGTCAGCAGTAGTTCAGTCAGCCAGTTTTATATCAAACAGGGATGGCGTAAGCCGGTGGGCCATTAATGGCATGTTTTGGCGGGTTTGTTGTACTTTGTCCGAATCAAATTTGGCATGGATCATGGCAAGGCCAGCATCCGGGTATTCTGCCAGTATCTGTCCAGTCTGGCTGATAATGGCACTATGGCCCCAGGTCTGGCGTGCGCCATGTGTACCCTGTTGTGCCGCACCCAGCACATAGCATTGTGTGTCGATAGCACGTGCGCGCAATAACAGCTGCCAGTGCAACTGGCCTGTTACATAGGTAAAAGCTGCAGGTGCAGTCAGGATTTCTGCGCCTTGCTGGCGTAGTTTCAGTGCCAGTTCCGGAAAGCGCAAGTCATAACAAATCATTAAACCAATAGTGCCAAACGGGGTAGAGGCAGTGACTACCTGATCGCCCGGTTCAAAGGTGGCAGATTCCTGATAGCTGCCGGTGCTGTCGGCTACCTGAACATCAAACAAATGAATTTTGTCATAGCGGGCAACGGTTTTTTCTTCCGGGCTGATCAGCAGGCTGCTGGTGCGTACGCGGCCATTCGGCACGGTTTGTCCATTGGGGCGGTATGGGCAGGGTAAGGAGCCAGCAACCAGCCATAGGCCATATTTGCCTGCCAGTTGTTGTAGCCTGGCCTGAATCTCGTCAAAGCGTGCTGCGGTTTTAAACTGTTGTCCTGCGGCAAAGCAGGCGAAGTTTTCCGGAAATACCAGCAATTGCACACCCGCGGCCTGCGCTTGCAGCATCAGTGCTTCGCTGTCGGCCAGATTCTGCTCAATATTATCTTGAGCATTCATCTGCGCCACAGCAAGCCGGGGAGTATTCATGATTCTTCTGGGGAATTAGTGGTATTGCGTGGCTGCGTTAGAAAAACTGCAGGAAGCCTGTTGCTGGCGGTATTCTTCTTTTTCCAGTTGTTGTACTAAGGGCTGGAACATATTGTGGTTGTTTTTGTTTAAACACATCAGGGTACGGTGTGCTTCCAGCACGGTGTGCAGCATTTCCTGCTGGTCAGCCTGTTCTTCAGGCAATACCTGAGTACAACAGGTGTCTGTTGAACAGTTGATCATGACAAATACCTGGGCCAGACCCATGCTATTGGCCAGCGTGGTAATATCCGGGTTAGTGGACAACATAACTGCTTGAATATGATGAATTTGCTGCAATTTTAAGCCAAGTTTAGCCAAAATACCTAACACGGTACTGTCGATGAACGTTGTCTTGCTAAGATCAACTAATGCACCTTTGACGTTACTTTGCTGTTCAATTTTATTGAGCAGGTGATCGAGACTGATACAGGATGTTGCTCGAACTTCACCAATAAGTTTGAATATGTGGGTACCATCCAGTCCTGCATATTCAATATGACCACTTGACATAAATATGCCGTTTTCATACGAGAGAAGTTAATTATCCCATAGCCCATGCATAGGAGCAAGAGCACAAATGTCAAAATATAATAAATGTAAAAGATGACGTATTTAAGTCAATATACGTGAAATAGATAAGATGGCGATATCATCCGGGGTGCTTTCCGGTGGCTTAAACTCATGACTTTCAAGAATTTTTATAAGCTTATCAAACTGTTCATTCAGGCCGCCTTCAAAGGGTTCCAGGGCGCCATCCGAGCATAAAACCAGGCGTGAACCGGGTGTCATACTAAAGTAGTGCGGCTGTATTTTAAGGTCGTCGGTTAAACCCAGTGGAAAACTGCTGTGTGCAGTAAGAATAGTCGTTGCTGTTTGCGGCTGTAGCAGGATGGCCGGTGGATAATGTCCGGCGCTATATAGTTCTACCTGATGGGTCTGGTAATTCAGTAAGCCGCACAGCATGGTAATATGCTTGTCACCATTTTGTTCTACCAGCAGGTGATTTAATTTGCGGATAAGTTGTCCGGGAGTTTTTGCCCGGCCATGAAAGGCCGCCATCCATGATGTCAGCAGGCTGCTGGTAACCCCGTGCCCTGACACATCGGCCAGATAAAACATGATGTGTTCTTCATCCACCTGCCAGAAATCAAACCAGTCGCCTGATAAGAACGCAGAAGGCTGAAACAAATGTTCAATGCGGTAACCCTCAATCTTTAAGGGCTTGGGTAGCAGGCGCTGCTGCAGCTTGGCAGCCGCAGGCAGGTCGCGGCTGTCCTGGTTACGCTTGTACTGGCTGTCCAGCTGCTTGAACACTTCCTTGGGTTGGGCCGGTAACTGGTTCCATAACCAGCCTGCCAGGGCACCCTGTTGCCAGGCCTGTGCCAGCAAATCACCCTGATCCCGCTTGGCCAGTACAATCGTAGGGTTCTTCCAGGTGTGTTCCAGAAAACTTTCTACATCGGCAAATACAATCAGGTTGTCATCCAGCGTCGCCAATATACCCTGGTCAATAATTTCGAGCTCGGGTAAAGCCTGCATAAGCCGGTGAATTTCATTTTCCCGGCCGGTCTTATCGATGACAAACATTCTATTGAACATTAAAATGCTGCTGTGACAGATTTAGAAAGAAGATGCATCCGCTACACTACCTGCTTGAATGGGTTCACCCGCATTGGCATCGGTGGCAATGTCCGGTGTTGTCAGTGTGGTAATGGTGGCAGGGTAGCCGTAAACCACCAGCGTTGATTTTACAATCACAGTTCTTAACTGCACGATATTTAAACCTGGCTTGCCAGCGGCTGATTCCGGTTGCAAGCTGGTAGGCACTGCATCCAATACATGTGCCGACAGGTTAAGGCTGCTGCTGTTACCTGTGGCAGGGGCAGGGTTATCGCCATCATCCCCAAAGCTGTCATCAATACCCATGTTTGGGTCGTTTTCGCCATAAATGGCAAACTGGCGGCGCTGTAAATACAAATCCCGCAGCAGGGTATACTGGTCGCCCTGTACCAGGTCTTCTACACCAATTAGGCCGGCGCGCAGGTTAACCACCTGCAAGCCATTCAGGCTCCATTGCACGGCATCATTATTAATATAGTGCTGTGGGCGGGCATACATGTCTACAAACAGGCTGCTGGCATCACGCAGGGTGCTGGGTCCCAAGAAGGGCAGCATCAGGAATGGGCCGGATTTTACCCCCCATACACCCAGTGTCTGGCCAAAATCTTCGGATGGGCTTATGAGGCCCCATTTGGAGGCAGGGTCTGCCAAACCCAGGCTGGTCAGGGTGTTAACGGTAAAGCGGCCCAGACTTTTAGCGGAGGATTTAGGATGCCCTTGCAGCAGGTGGTTAACAGCGCTCCACGGTTCTCTCAGGTTTGAGAAAAAATTACCGACCGAGGTGCGTACCGGCTGTGGCAATACTTTTTTATAGGTTTTAGCCACAGGTAACAGCAGGTATTTATCCAGTGTCTGGTTAAACCTGAATACCTGACGGTTAATAGGCTGTAAAGGGTCTTTAACGCTTTCCGGCTGATTTGCATCCGCATTCACAGCCAGGCTTTTAAGTGTGATATGCCTTAACGCATTAAACGTGAAAGGGTCATCGCTTTCTGTAATTGGCGGGTCTACTGCAATGCTGGCGCTAGGGGCGGCTGGCGTGGCTGCAGCGTCTGCAGGCGCATCTCCAAACGATTCATCCAGTGCAAAAGCAGGGGCTGCCAAGCTTAGTTGCAGTGCAGCAATACCTAACCAGTAAGGAATCTTATCAGTCATATACCGAGTGTGTCCGACTTTATTGTAATCCGTGGGAGCAGATTAAGGTACTTTAGCCTGCTTGTAAATTAATGAAATCTATAAATTGGTAATAAAATAAATAAATTGTTTTTAAACAGGTGATTTAGGGTTGCTTTTTATGAATGCGATTGCTTTTGCCGCCTATTTCTCTTAATGGTCAAAAAAACTGACCAGCGGCATAAAAATTGCTTTAGCTATTGGTTGTAGCTTGTTGTTATAATACGTCATTCATGCTTGATAGAAGGAATGCGTATGAAACTATCCATTGGGATGAAAGTTTCCGCGTCTTTATCGTTGACGCCACAATTACAGCAAGCAATTAAACTCTTGCAACTTTCATCACTTGAGCTGGAGCAAGAGGTACAGGCTCAACTGGATAGTAATCCTTTGCTGGAGGTGGCTGACTCAACGGATAATTCTTCTTCCGATTATGATGCAGATGCAAATAAGAATAATGAGGAGGCGCTGCAAACTACCGACTTTGAGCCCATGACTCTTGGCGAGCAGATGGAAGCTACCCGCTTAAGCGATGAGCTACCAGTGGATACGCAATGGGATGATATTTATACGCATCAGTCCACCGCACTGGGAACCCCCGAATTTGAGGAGCGCGAAGATAACCGCAGCCATCAGGATTCCATTGGAGATCATTTGCGCTGGCAGATAAACTTTGCCCATTTTAGCCCGGTTGACCAGTTGATTGCTGAATGCATTGTGGATGGCATAGATGAGCGCGGCTATCTTATGATTAGCCTGGTGGAGGTCAAGGAGGCGGTTGAACAGCAATTGCAAGAACTGATACGCCTGTCAGACAATGGTGAACTGGATGAGCTGGATGACGGCATGCTGGAAATGGCCGAAGTTGAAGTGGTACTAAAGCGTATCCAGAACTTTGAGCCGGTGGGGGTGGGTGCACGCAGTTTGCAGGAATGCCTGACCCTGCAATTAAAAGCATTGCCGGACCGTACGGCATCCAAGGCCGATGCCTTAAAGCTGATTGAGTGCCATGAATTACTGGTGTCGAATGATATTACCCGCCTGATGCGCCAGACCCAGCTGGATCAGGACGCCTTAAAGGCAGCCCTGAATCTGGTAAAGTCGCTGGACCCGTATCCCGGTTCCAAGTTTGAAGATGCCGAGCGTGACCAGCAGGTGCCGGATGTGGTGGTACGCAAAAAAAATAACCGCTGGGAAGTGCAGTTAAATACCGATATTTTGCCCAAGTTGCGGGTTAACCCCTATTATGCCGGGATGATCCGCCGTGCCGACAGTAGTGCGGATAACCAGTATTTGCGCGCGCATATGCAGGATGCGCGTAACTTCATCAAGAGTGTGGATGAGCGCCATAAAACCCTGCTGAAAGTATCCGCCTGTATTGTGCAGCACCAGCGTGAATTCCTGGAGCATGGGCCGGAAGCCATGCGGCCCTTAATTTTGCGCGATATTGCCGAAGAAACCGAGCTGCATGAGTCCACCGTGTCCCGTGTTACCACGCAAAAATACATGCTCACCCCCAAGGGGCTTTTTGAGCTGAAATATTTCTTTTCAAGTCATGTGGGCACCAGTTCTGGTGGCGAATGCTCTTCTACAGCCATCCGTGCCATGATTAAAAAAATGGTGCAGGAAGAAAATGTGCGTAAGCCATTGTCTGATAATACGATTGCCGAGAAGCTGCAAGCAGAGGGGATTGATGTGGCGCGGCGTACCGTTGCCAAGTATCGTGAGTCGCTGAACATTCCGTCATCCAGTGAGCGAAAACGCTTGCTTTAGCTTTCAGAATATGATTATTTAAAGATGTCACCACAGGGGTGACATGCACCGTCCGACTCCCCCGTTATTTATGGTTACTTGTTGAATAGTAATTGTTTTTTGAATAACAGGGAGCCGAATCTCTGCAAGGCGAAGAGTTTGTTCCCAAAAGGTACAGACGACTACAAAAAGCCTATTACTTGTGCTGTGTGTTGCGGTTTGAGTTGCTGTCTCTTATTCAGGTTTAGCGATTGAACGAACAACGGATGTTGCAGGTTGTTGGCGTAGCCGCCTCGTTTTTTGGGACGCTCGGTTTATTAACGATAGTTAATGCGAGGATGGATTTATGCATATTAAAATTAGTGGGCACCATATTAGTGTAACCCCTGCCATAGAAGCCAGTATTTACGAAAAATTTGCTCGCGTTGAGCGCCACTTCGATCACATCAACAGTATGCAGGTGGTACTTTCTTTAGATAATCACCATACGGATTGTAGCCACAAGGGCCAGTTAAACCACAAGGCTGAAGCCATTTTGCGCGTACCCGGTGCGGAAATTTTTGCCCAGGCCTGTGCCGATGACATGTATGCCTCCATAGCTGCCTTGTCGGAAAAGCTGGATCGCCTGGTTAAGCGACATAAAGAAATGAAGGCTATGCGCCACTAAAAGCGTGTGTCATTAATTAATAGGCAGATTCTCCATATAAACAGGAAGGGCTTTTAGAAAAGCCCTTTTTTAGTGCAGAAAAGCAGGAATTTCAAAAAACAATTATAAAAACAGAATCTTGTATACACAACCTTACTATTGCCTGTACAACCAGTAACCAGTTGATGATCAAAAATATTTTAAAATGGGCTCTTAAACAGTGAGGTCATTATGCATACGGTTGATATTGATTGCAGTTTTAGCTATCAGGTAAAGAACAATTCGGAATTTATCTTTCAG
>JASLIR010000497.1 GCA_030152125.1 Alkanindiges sp. | reverse complement strand
CTACCACCGCCCTAATTAACAAGGACAACAAAGTGCGTACCCGTACCACCAATGTCACGCTGGTGGAAGACAGTGTGGTGGCCTTTGGCAAACCAGCACAAAGCATTCAGGGGGTTCCTGCCGACAGCCTGGTGATTGCCGGGCAAAAGAACAGTTATATCCTGACCCAGGGCGGCGCACGCTTTGCCGGCCTGATTAGCAAGCTGGATGCCAGGCATATTCAGATTACCAAGGAGCTCAGCTTTTACTCCGCCAAGAATGATGGCTATTTTTCCGGAACCCTGCCTTTATCCTATGTAAAACTGAAAGAAAACATCAGCAAAGCCGACATGGAGTTTTTTATCCAGAATGGTGCAGAAGAATGCTCTACGTCCAGCGATGAGCGCATGAATGCACAACGCTTCTGTTTTAACATCAAACTGGCCGGGGTGGTTTATCCGGCTGTGAGCAACCTTGGCAGCTTAAAGCCGTTAAGCAAGCCTTATCAGGTGTCTATCTACACCACCAAGGAAGAAAGCTATACCTCCAAATCCGGCCTGAATCCATTTGAAAAACTGGTGCTACTGCCTTTTGCGGTGGCCTTTGATGTAATTGCCATTCCCTTTGTGGCAGCAGAGAAAATTTTTGACTGATTGTCCCCTGCAACAGCAGGCGATCTGATTCATTACAGCACGCCTGCAAATCTACCCGCTAAATAGTTCAGCGATACCAAACCCTAAACCAACTCCACCGCTAAACCATCCAGATTTTTAGCCTTTTTGGCAAATTTAGCATCAAAGGTCACAAATGCCTGATAATCCTGCGCGCGCACAGCATGCAAACTATCGGCAAAATCCACACCTTGCTCATAATAGTCCAAAGCCTGCAACACTCGTGCGTGGTCTTCCACCTGCACATGGACAAACCCCAATAACGTCCGATACACCTGCAAAATATCAGCGCGATCCAGTTTATAAAAACCACGCATGACCCATTCAAACTCCAGAATTACTGTAATCGACACATACACAGGCTGGGACAGGATTTCTATGGCTTTAAGGCGTTGCTTAACAGCTTGCTCATCATCGGCATCATCAATAAAAAATCGTGCCAGTATATTGGTATCAATGGCTTTCATGATTATTACCCAGCAAAGTTTTTATCCAGCAAAATCAGCCGTATCGAAATCATCCAGACTTCTTTTCTGTCCGGTACTTTTTATTTTGATTAAGCCCGCACAGGCAGCAACATCCTGTACAGGCACAATGGACGTATTCACTTTTAATAGCAGCCCCTGCTCGCTTTCCACCAGTTCTAACTGAGAGCCAGCTTTTAAACCAAAGCGCTTACGGATGTTGGCAGGTAACACCACTTGCCCTTTAGAGGATACTGTCAGGGTAGTCATATTTATCTCTTTTGACTAGGTAGCAAATTTTAGCATAGCATACTTTAAGTAAAAATCTTACCAGGTAAGACATTAAAACAAATCATCTTGAAACACCCGCCAATCTATTGCAGACTCAGCCCCAATCAACCTACAAGCAAGGGACTCCCGCATGTTTAAAAATATGGCATCTGACCTGATGGGCACCAGCGACATCGGCAAAATTATTGAACCCAAGGACTATAACCAGACCGATATTGATGACTATATTTTTCATGAAGATAACGAAAAAATCTTCTTCCTGATTAAAGCCAAAACTGATGAATACTGCTTTACCAACACCGCATTTATTCACCTGGATGGTACCAGTGCCATCAGCAAAAAGCGCACCCTGCACCGCTACCCGTACAAGCACCACCCGATTAGCCATGTGTTGCTGGAAACTGCAGGCACGGTGGACCGTGATGTAGAAATTAAATTTAACCTTGGTGGCGCCCACTTTTCCATTGATATTGAAAAAGCCCAGATTGAAAAAGTGCGTGATCTGTACAAAGCGCTATTTAGCATTGGCGAAGCCAGCAAGGAAATTGAGCGCCAGATGAACACACTGACGCTCACCCAGCAATCCGTGAATAACATGTTTTCCCTACGCGAGTTACCGGAGCAAATTCTGCTAAGTCTGCCAGACATTATTACCCAAACCACCCTTCAAGTTTCAGCCAGCTTTACCGAGCGCCGCAAGCAGATTGAAAACTATGACTTTTCAGCAATTTTTGAACGATATTTGAAGCAGTAATCCTAACTTAAACCCTACACTGCTTCGCACCTAAAGTTGCTGGCTTAAAAAGGAAAACCTATGCTATGAGGTTTTCCTTTAAATTAATTTATAAAAATAAAGCAAATAGGAGAATAAAATTATTAAGCCTATGATGCCAAGTACTCTATCCCGGCTCCAACTCACGGCCTGATTCGATCTATACTCCTGCACTAACAGCTCCAATTCCAAGTAACCATTTGAAATAAATATGAATCCTGCAATAAACAACAAGAAAATAAAGGAATAGCCTAAAAAGAAAAGAACCCAAAATGCAATCAATAGAAACCATGCAAAAAAAGTTGTTAGGTGCGTAAGATAAAAAGTGTACTTTTTTCTTTGAATTTTAAAACATAAAAGACTATTCAGCAGGAAAAATGTCAACGTTCCCATGGTGCTTAACAGGCGCTGTTCCAACCTCGCGTTTAGTTGCTCCTTATGAACCATAAAACTTATAGGGTTTTCATGGTTTTTTCCTACGTCTCCCCTAGCATTCATAGCATACATGGTACTCAATACATCAAAGCGCACCCTAAAATAGGCAAGCAGAAAATCATCCAGATAGTCAAATGAATCAATATAATACGCGTTCTCCCTTATATCGGTAGAGTAGTAAATTATCTCTATTTTATGACTATCAATTACAATATGTTTGGCATCGCTTCTACCATGCAAAAACTGGTAACCCTTTTTATCAAAAACATGAGGTCGCTGAATCTCCTTAAAACCAAACTTCTTTTGTATATCAATAAGCAACTTCTGTAAAATCTTTGCCTTCATAACTTTTCCATACACATTATTAATGTAAATTTTAATTACAGCTTTTTTATAGCCACAGCCCATTGAGGTTATGCTTGAATTACTTTTTACCCATGTGGGTTTATACGAACTATATATCAACCTTATGATTCAAATATAGAATATACACCCCTTCTGAATTGGCTAATACATGCGAGCCTCTAACTAATTTTCCTTTTGTACAAATAACGAGACTCTTGCAATGTGACTTATCCCGGGTATTCAACACAAAAAAGCCAGTCTTTAAAGACTGGCTTTTTATACGCTATTTTTCTAGGGCTTTTCTTTAGGCGTATTAGCGCTCTTCAGTTTCCCGCAGTCGCATAAGACCCTCCTGAACGGTGCTGACTACCAGCTGTCCGTTTTGCCAGATGCGGCCAAAGTTTAAGCCACGGGCGCTGGCTGTTACGGTAGCGTCCATGTCATACAGCATCCAGTCATCCGCACGTATGGACTTATGGAAATAAATCACATGGTCCAGGCTGGCTGCTTGCAGGTTGGGCGTCATAAAGCTAATGCCATGCGGCATTAAACCGGTACCCATGAGGGAAAAGTCGGAACAGAAGGCAACCATGGCCTGATGCAAGCCCGGATCATCCGGCAACACATCACGGGCTTTCATCCAGTGCGCACGGGAAGGTGCTTCCGGTTGCGGTGCAAACGGGTTGGTAGGGTTAATATAGCGCAAATCGATATGGCGCTCGCGCATAAAGTTCACCCGTACATTTTCCGGCAGGAAATTGGCAATCGCCTCTTTTAGCTCCTGCTCGGTTTTTAATGTCTCGGCTGCCGGATACTCCGGTTCCTGGGCCTGATAGTTCAGGCCTTCTTCCTGTGGGGAAAAGGAAATTAATGCAGTAAAAATGACCTGCCCATGCTGGATGGCACGCACCTGACGGCTAACAAAGCTTTTGCCATCACGCAGGCGTTCAACCTGATAAATAATCGGCGCCTTAATGTCGCCACCATGCAGGAAATAGGCATGCAATGAGTGCGCTGGACGGTCGGTAGTATGGGATGCGGCACGTAAAGCCTGCCCCAGTACCTGCCCGCCAAACACCCGCTTACCCACAATATTGCGGCTAACGCCGCGATACAGGTTTTCTTCCAGTTTTTCCAGCGTCAGCAGCTCTATCAGCTCTTGCGTCAATTTATTCATTATTAACCCACATCACATACATACTGCCTGTTCATTTCACCTTAACGCAATTTCTGCAAAATGTTGTTAAAAAAGGTGACTTGGCAGTAAGCATAACTTTAGTTGAACGTCTCTGGCGCCCCGGCTATTCACCCCTGTATATAGCAGGATTAGCCTGCCAAATACCAAAAGTTATAACCAGCGCGCCTGCTTAAACCTGAAATACAGATACAGGCATATCAATAACATGAATGCCACCACAGCAAAATAGCCATAATGCCATTGTAGCTCCGGCATATATGCAAAGTTCATCCCGTACACACTGGCCACCAGGGTCGGCACCGCCAGAATACCCGCCCAGGATGCCAGCCGTTTCACCACCTCACTCTGGCTCATACTGACCAGCGCCAGGTAAGTGTCCATGGCTACTTTCAGCATTTCACTCTGGCTGTTGGTCACATCCAGTGTGGTCAGTACGTGATCCTGAATATCCCTAAAATAAGGCACACTCTGCTTGGAAATATAATGTGCCGTTTCGGTCTGCTTATGTGTGATAAAGAAATTACATACTTCCTGCATGGGCGAAACCGCCAGGCGGAAATGGGTCAGTTCCTGCTTCAGGTAATACAGGTTTCTTAAGGTGCGCCGGCTAAAGCGGTCAGAAAAAATATAGCTTTCCAGATCCTGCAGGCGCTCATCAAACTGCTCAATCACAGGGGCATACTGGTCAACAATATGATCCATAATGGCATGGAAAATAAAGCCGGGGCCCTGTTTTAGCTTGGCGCTGTTATTCAGGCAGGCATCCACCACCCGGTGGTCCGGCAGGGTATTGTTCTGCCGGATGGAAATAATAAAGCGCTCTGCCAGAAACACATAGGTGGAACCAAACTCCAGCCGTTCACGCTGCTGCATGGTTTTTAATACAATAAACAGGCTATCGCCATAGGTTTCAATTTTGGTGCGCTGATGCTGCCGGCTGGCATCCTCAATCGCCAGTTCGTGCAGGTTAAACTCTTCCTTCACCTGTGCCAGTAAGGCCGGGCTGGGGCGAGTCAGGCTAATCCAGACAAAACTGTCCGGCTTTTCCTCCAGCGTTTCACTGACCCATTGCAGCTCTACCTCACCAATCAGCGCGCCAGTACTACGCTGGAAGAACAGGCAGTGCGACACACTGGAAGGCAGCGGCGTCTGCTGCTGTGCTCCGTTATGCGGATTAAACAAATTATTTACAGATTCGCTCATAGCAACTCTTTATTCTAGCAGCACCTTTAAAAGGTACTTGTTTGCCAATTATTGGCAGCAATTGCTATAAACTCAAGAATATCTTGCACTAATATCTAGACGATTGTCTTGCAATGCCACTGATAAATGTAATCATCTATTATATGATGGCAAGATAAGTTCCTCACCGCGTGGAAGGCTGAATTGTCGATGTCGAAAAAGAAAAATGGTTTTTCCCAACTATACCGCCGTATGTCAGGAAAACTGCTGGATATTTTTGTTTCTCCGCAATTGCTTGGAGAACAGCCCGCCCTACACCCAGGCACAGACACCACTAATCTGGCTGAACCAACCCAAGCCGTTAAGGCAACCTGCTACATCCTGCAAAGCTATTCTAAAAGCAATGCGCTGGTGGTAGACAGTGAAACACGCCGCCTTGGCCTGCCAGCTGCACTGGATGCCATCGCCAGTGACCTGGTGGATGAAGACACCTCGATTTTGTTCCTGAAACAGGCACACGAAAAAGCAGGCATCGACCCGCAATCCTACGCCTTCCCGCCGCGTCTGTTGCGCCTGCTGGATACCGCCCTGCGCAACCCGGACTTTGATGTGGAACTGGTACCGGTTACCGTGTTGTGGGGACGCGCACCGGACTCTGAAGATTCATGGTTTAAATTACTGTTCACTGACTCCTGGGCTACCCCCAGTGCATTAAAGCAGCTGGTAAATATCGGCGTACATGGCCGCCAGACCTATCTGACCTTCCATGAGCCACGCTCACTGCGGGATCTGATTAACGAAGCTATTCATAACTATCCCAACCTGTCACCCGCTACCTACATCATCAGTACGCTGAATGACTATATGGAAAAACAGCGTGAAGTGATTCTGGGACCGGATATGTCCGACCGGCGCAATATTGTCAGCAGCCTGATTCAGTCGCGTGATATTCAGCACGCCATCAAGCAGGAAATGATGCGCAGCAATATTTCCCCATCGGAAGCAGAAGAAAAAGCCAGTGGCTACCTGGATGAAATCCTGTCGGATTACTCCTACCCGGCCATGCGTATCTTTGAAATTGGCCTAACCCGCCTGTGGACGCAGCTGTACGACGGCGTAGAGGTGCATCACTTCAACACAGTGCGTGAGCTGGCGGAAGACTACGAAATTATTTATACCCCCTGTCACCGCAGCCATATCGACTACCTGCTGCTGTCGTTTGTTATTTACAAGCGTGGCCTGATGGTACCGTACATTGCAGCGGGTGATAACCTGAACCTGCCAGTGCTGGGCCAGTTGCTGCGTGGTGGTGGGGCCTTCTTTATCCGCCGTTCGTTCAAGGGCCTGCATTTATACAGCGCGGTGCTTAAGGAATACTTGCACAGCATTTTAGTACGCAATACCCCGCTGGAATACTTTATTGAAGGTGGCCGCTCACGCACCGGCCGTTTGCTGCGCCCGAAAACCGGCATGCTGGCCATGACCATTCACAGCAAGCTGCGCGGTGGTGGCAAGCCTGTGGTGTTTATTCCTACTTATATTGGCTACGAGCGCCTGATGGAAGGCGGCACCTATGTGGGTGAAATGCAGGGCAAGCCAAAAGAAGCAGAGTCCATTCTTGGCCTGATTCAGGCCGCACGCAAAATTGAGCGTATTTTTGGTAAAGTGCATGTCAGCTTTGGCGAACCGGTGTTTCTGGATCAGGTACTAAAAGCACATAAGGCCGACAAGGTTCAGCTATGCAGCAATGAACAGCCACTACCGGTAGATGCCTCGGAAGCAGTAAATACCGTAGCGCACCAGATTATGCAGAATATTAACCGCGCTGCGGTGATTAATCCGGTATCCCTACTGTCGCTGGTACTATTGTCTACGCCAAAACATGCGCTGGATGAAGAAGTGTGCATTAAACAGCTGGACTGTTACCGCAGCCTGGCTGAACTGTCACCTTACGATGAGCGTATTGAAACCACCACGCTGTCCGGTGAAGAAATTATTGCCTACGGCCTGAAACTAAAGCTGATTAAGCGCGTACAGCATGTGCTGGGTGATATTATTGCCATCGAAGACAATCAGGCGCTGCTGTTAACCTACTTCCGCAATAACATCCTGCACCTGTATATCCTGCCATCGCTAATTGCATCACTGGTACAGCATAATGGCCGTGTAACACGCGATGAGATTTACAGCGTGATTCAAACCCTGTACCCCTTCCTGCAGGCCGAACTGTTCCTTAAATGGCGCAGTGAAGTATTGCAGGATGTGATTGAGCAGGTGACCCAAAGCCTGATCAAGGTGGAACTAGTACTGGACGATGGTGGCGATACCATTTATACCCCTGCTCCAAACAGTGAAGCCTTTAATCAGCTGTCCGTACTGGCTACCCCGGTTAAGCAAAGTCTGGAGCGCTATTTCATGACGCTGGCGCTGTTGAGCCAGCAAGGCTCCGGCAATGTATCGGCTAAGCAGATTGAGGATTTAAGCCACCTGCTGGGTCAGCGTTTATCGGTACTGTATGAGTTCAACTCACCGGAATTTTTTGATAAATCATTGTTCCAGAGCTTTATCAAGGAATTAACCACGCTGGAATACCTGTGCATTGATGAAGATGAAAACATCCATTTTGATGAGCGCCTGACCAACATGGCAGACAATGCACGTCTGGTGCTGGACGAAGATACGCTCAACAACCTGCAGCACATTACCAACTTTAGCCCGGCCGAAGTACAGGCCGCCATGGCCGAACTGGAAAAACAGAAGAGCCGTAAAAAGCGTAAAAGCTAAAACCGCTTACCATAAAAAAGACCGCAATGCGGTCTTTTTTATTTCCTGCCCATCCATTAAAAGCCGCGCGTATTATTCACCTTTTAACGCACACTCAAAGCTGGAAGGGTCTTGCTGGCAACGCAGCTTCTTCAGCAGGCTAATCATTTTAGGGTTGTAGTACTTGTTCTGCACAAACTCCATGCGCATTTGGCGCAGGATGCGCAGGTAACCCACCTGCTCTTCGGCTGGAATATCAAACCAGTATTTGGCCGGCACACCGGATTCTATACGGGTAATATTATTCATTAGGCGCGGTGCCTGGGCAGAAAACCAGCTGCGGCTGGACTGGCCAAAACCAGCAGGAAACTCGGCTTTCTTGATAATCAGGTTACTGGCAATCAGCGCCACCGGAAAGCGAGCAATACCACCCTGGTCGCCCATGCTACGGTATATTTCAAACGGCGCAAAGGCCATGGCAGGCGCCGGCAGGATATCCAGTTTGCCAGAAGCAAACATCGCCCCGGCGGTGTCGTAGGAAATATCTACTGGCTTACTGCCTACTTTAGTACCCATGCGGCGCTGTACCGGATCAATCGGTAGTACACCCAGTGTCTTACCTTCCACCTTGGCCAGGCTATTGGTGTTTCTGTCGCGGTTGGTAAAGTAGGCTAAACCGATTGGAATCACGCCAGAAGCTTCATACTCATCTTCCACCATATCCCCTGCCACCTTGGGGTTACCCATCAGGGTTAACACATTGCGGGCAATCGCATTACTGGGCACGGCACCAATGGCACTGATAGACCCGGTATAACTATTAAACTGCCGTGTGGCAAAGGCAGTGGCCACCAGGCCCTGACACTTGTTATCCTTAAAGTCTGCAACGGCCTGAACCTCATTTTTATAGGCTTTCAGCACAATTTCTGCATTCCACTTTTTGGCTGCCAATACATAATCCCGCATCAGCAAAAAGTTGTCGCCATTACTGCCACCAATATCAAACACACAAATATTTTGTGCATTGGCTTGCGACAGGGTACCTATGGAAAATAATGCTGCGCATAACGCCAATACGCTGGTTCTGGCTGCGCCACGTTGTTGATGCTGTTTCATAACTTGTCCCACCATAGTCCTGGTTTTTATACCCTTACTTCCCTATATCATAGCGTGCTTTCAGCCGGTTCCCTGTTATTTTCATTGCACGCCAGCTAACCCATATGCCCTATATGATTCCTATCATACATACTGGGGGAGACGAGTCGCTCCCACCAGCATTTTAGCCATATATTTATTAATATTATCTTAAAATGTGAATTATACCACCTAATTATTCATCTTTTAATGCGCATTCAAAACTGGAAGGGTCTTGCTGGCAACGCAGCTTTTTCATCAGCGCCATCATTTTAGGGCTATAGGTACCATTCTTGACAAACTCAATGCGCATCTGACGTAATAACTGCAGGTAACCTACGGTATCTTCATTGGAAATATCGTACCAGTATTTTGCAGGCACCGAGGACTCATAGCGCTCTACCAGCTTCATCTGGCGACCAACATTGCTGGCAAAAAATGTACGGCTATTCTGGCCAAAGCCAGCCGGGAAGGCATCTTTGTAAATGATGTAATTTCCGGTCAGGAAACTGATTGGAAACCGGGCTACACCGCCACCATAGCCCATGCTGCGGTATACCTCAAACGGTGCAAAGGCAATGGCAGGGCTTGGCAGTATATCAATTTTACTGGTACGGAATAATTCACCGGCATTATCTACCGTCATTCCCACCGGAATTGCCCCTACCTTTTGTGCCATACGGCGCTGTACCGGATCAACAGACAAAACACCAATGCGTTTGCCAGCTGCCTTAGCCAGGGTATTGATATTTCGGTCTTTTACCACAAAGTAGGCAAAGCCGATCGGCAGAATGCCACCTACTTCATACTCACCCTGCACCATATCTGCAGCAAGTTTCGGGTTACCCATCAATGACAACATGGTTTTGGCAATTGAATAGGTAGGAATGGCACCCATTGCACTCATGGATGACGCATACTGGTTAAACTGCATGCTGCCAAAGCTGAGTGCGGTCAATCCGTCACATTTCCTGGCTTTAAAATCGGCAATAGCCTGATCTTCACTGTTATACGCTTTTAACTCCAGCTCAACACCCCATTTTTTGGCGGCAAGCGCATAGTCTTTTAAAAACGCATAATTATCACCCGAGGCACCACCCAAATCAAAAGCACAGATAGTTTGTGCCTGCGCATTTGAAAAACTGAATAAGCCCAGCGTGAGCACGGTTGCCTGTAACAAGCCTGATTTCTTGTTCATCATGCGTCCTTGTTATTAATCATATTATTGCTGTAACGATCTCTCGTTTCCTCAATGGTCTAATCATCTAAACCACCCTGTGCTGATATTGCCCGGATCATATAAAACGGTGACAGAGATAACACTTTATAAACAGGATAGATAAGCCGGTTAGAAACACCTGAAGCGCATACCACCTGAATACGTTTTAAGCGATCAAAAAGCACTTTGCACTGTGTTGAAAACTATTATTCCTCCTACCGTTAGTCAACATTTTTTTGCACTTTATCAGCAAGAGATTGCTGAATAATTGATAAATAGCCTTCCCGCCAGGTGGGAAATAAAAACCGGTAGCCCTTTTTCAGCAGGTTCGTCGCAATCAGCTGCTTGCCGGACAGCTGTGCCGGCTGCTTGCTAACAACTGGAAGCCCCAAATAAGCGGCAATGCCATCCAGTACATCGTGCTGCAATACCGGCTGCATATCCGTAGCAACATATAATTTTTCCGGTGCAGGATCACTGGCAAAGCCTGCCAGAATAGCCGCCAGATCCTGTATATGAATACGGTTGGTCCACTGGTTTAAATCCACAGGCTGGGCGGACTGTACCCAGCGAATTAAACGTAGCCGGCCGGGGCCATAGATGCCGCTGGGTCGCACAATGGTCAGGCGCTCCTGCCATACACTGCGCCATTGCTGTTCGGCTTGCCACAGCACAGCCGCTGTGCTGCCTGTTTTGGGCATGGGCACAGTAAGTTCATCTACCCGCTCCCCTTGCCCCGGCCCATATACACTGGTGGAGGATACAAACACCACACGCTGCACCGGATGTTGCAGTAAGGCCCGATATAGGGATGGTAAGCTGTGCAGAAAGGTATCTTCATAAGCTGTAACCTGACGCGCATCCGGGCTGAGCAGCACATACACCACATCAACCGGCAACAGGGTGGCAAAGTCAGCATGTTTAACATCCTGTGCCAGCATCTGCACACCGGCATAGGGCCTTCCGCGACGGCTTAAACCAGTTAGCTGATGTCCCTGTGCTAACAGGTTGTTTGCCAATAACTTTGCTGTTTCACCAAAACCAACAATCAGAACATGCATTTTATAAAAACTATGATTACACTTAGGCGATGAGTATATCCATTCGCGAGCTATCCGGGGTAGGAGAAGCAGCCGCACAATTGCTGGCCAAACTGAACATTCATACCCCGGCCGACCTGTTATTCCATTTACCGCGCGACTACGAGGACCGTAGCCGTATCGTCCCCATGTCCGAATTATTTGTCGGCAAAACGGTGCTGATTGAAGGCGTGATTCAGTCCGCCGACTTTCCGGCAGGCAGGCGCCCCTCCATGGCGGTACAAGTAAGTGATGGTCATGGCCGTATTACCCTGCGTTTTTATCAGGTTTATAAAAATCTGAAGGAAAAGCTGGTCAGCGGGCAATATATCCGCATGTTCGGCGAAGTGCGCCTGGGCGCGCGCGGGCTGGAAATGTACCACCCGGAATACCAACTGCTAAGCCCGGATAGCCCGCTACCCGCCTCACGCTTGACCGCCATTTACCCCACCACAGAAGGGCTGACACAACCCAAACTGCGTAGCTATGTGGCGCAGGCACTTAAAAGCTATGCCCGGCAACTGCCTGAACTGCTACCCGCACATCTGGCAAAAACCTATGACATGCAGGCCGCCCTGCAATACGTACACCAGCCGCCGGTAGATGCCAATGTACAGCAACTGGCCGAAGGACGTCACCCGGCACAGTTACGCCTGATTTTTGAAGAGCTGGTAGCGCACCAGATTAGCCTGCTGACACGCCGCCGCTATGTACAGTCGATTAATGCCCCGCCTGTACAGCGCAGCCACACCTTATTGTCACAGCTACTTGCCGGCCTGCCCTATCAGCCTACCGGCGCGCAGCAACGGGTAAGTGGCGATATCCTGAGTGACCTGCAGCAAAACAAACCCATGCTGCGGCTGGTACAGGGCGATGTCGGTGCAGGAAAAACCCTGGTGGCAGCCATGGCTGCCTGTCATGCACTGGATTCCGGATGGCAGGTGGCGCTAATGGCCCCCACAGAAATCCTGGCAGAACAGCACTACCTGAACTTTAGCCAGTGGTTTGAACCCTTGGGCATTCAGGTGGGCTGGCTGGCTGGCAAACAGAAAGGTAAAGCCCGGCAAATGGCCGAACACTTTATCCACAGTGGCCAGTCGCAACTGGTGATTGGTACCCATGCCCTGTTTCAGGACAATATCCAGTTCCATAACCTGGCGCTGGTGATTATTGATGAACAGCACCGCTTTGGTGTGGACCAGCGCCTGGCACTGCGTGAAAAGGGCAATGCCGGCAGTACGCCGCACCAGCTGGTAATGACTGCCACCCCTATTCCACGCACACTGGCCATGAGCGCCTATGGTGACCTGGATACCTCTATTATTGACGAGCTGCCGCCTGGCCGTACCCCCATCCAGACTGTTACCGTCCCTTTTGAGCGGCGCGATGAAGTGATCCAGCGGGTTGCAGCCAATTGTGCAGCTGGGAAACAGGCTTACTGGGTGTGTACCCTGGTCGAGCAGTCGGAAACTCTGGATGCCCAGGCAGCAGAGGACACCTTTGCCGACTTAGCGCAGCGCCTGCCGGATTTAAAGCTGGGGCTGGTACATGGCCGCATGAAGTCTGAAGAAAAACAGGCGGTTATGCGTGCCTTTAAGAATAATGAGCTGCAATTATTAATTGCGACCACCGTCATTGAGGTGGGTGTAGACGTACCCAATGCCTCACTGATGATTATAGAAAATGCCGAACGCCTTGGCCTGTCCCAGCTGCACCAGCTACGTGGCCGTGTAGGGCGCGGTAGTAATGCCAGTTTTTGTGTGCTGATGTATAAGACGCCCTTGTCTGAAAACGGCAAAACCCGGCTGGCCACCCTGCGCGCCAGCAGTGATGGTTTTGTGATTGCCGAAAAAGACCTTGAGTTGCGTGGACCGGGTGAAATTCTGGGTACCCGGCAAACCGGCGTGCTGGGTTTCCGCCTGGCAGACTTGCAGCGTGACCAGCATCTGCTTGGACAGGCGCATCGTGTAGCCGGCCTGATGTTGCAGGAATATCCCCAGCAAAGTGACGCCCTGCTAACACGCTGGCTGCCCGAGGCACCGCGCTATGCCTATGTCTAGCAGGTCTGTCTGGTTTCGCTATCTAAGGCCGCGTTGCGCGCTATGCGCCTTAAATAGCAGCGATCCGGCAAGCCTGCTGTGTAGCGACTGCCAGCAAGACCTTCCCTGGTATGGCCAGCCGCTAAAAATGCAGCATTTGAATGTATATACTGCCTGCCATTATCAATATCCGCTGGACCGGTTGATACAGCTATTCAAACATCAGCAGCGGCTGGATTTTCTGCCCATCCTGAGCTATTGCCTGCAACAACTTGACAGGCCGGATGCAGATGCCATCGTCCCTATGCCTATTTCCCCTCAACGCCTGGCCCAGCGTGGTTTTAACCAGAGCCTGCTGCTGGCCACCGCACTAGGCAGGCACTGGCGCATTCCGGTGTGGCAACCGGTAAACAAGCACCATCGCTTGCCACAGCAGGGATTAAGCCGCGCCGAACGACTGGTTAATCTGGAAGGAGCGTTTTACCCGGCCCAGTCCGCAGCTGGTATGCTAAAAGACAAGCAGCTTATTATTCTGGATGATGTGGTCACTACCGGTTCCAGCATCCTTTCCTTAAGCCATACCCTGCTGCACATGGGTGCCAAACAAACCGACGCCCTATGCGTGGCCGCCGCAGACTTATAAACCCGCTATCCCAAGCTGTAAGCGAGCAGGCATTTACTGTTTGCCAGTCCGGCAACTCGGCAATCACCCTTACTAGCAGCCATCACTAGGGCCTGTTGACAATTCAAATGAGGTTGCGACAGCGGAGATTTTTTAGGCGGTGCAAGGCACGAGTTGCGATTTTTAGTGGTTCTAAAAGAGCAATGAGTAACGCAGTATGAGGAACATTGTTCCGCAAGAAAAACGTCCCTGTCCTTGCGCTGCGAGCAAAGCAGTGCTTTGCTCTGGCTCAGGTTGTGGCTAAAATTTTCTCAAACTTCGTTGTGAAACTTGCCAAGGGCTCGCCATTGGCTGCATTTCTCGCCTCGTTTGAATCAATTTTAGCCGACAACGCAGTCCGCATATGAAATGTCAACAGGCCCTAACATTTCTTGTCATTTTTTTGTCATATTTAAACGATAGATTCGCCCGTCAGCATCACATAGACTGCGTCAACAGGCGCTATCGCTGTATCATCCAGCCCGGGCAAGGTACACTTCAGCAGTTTTTTTAAAAAAACCAGCCCTGACTAGTGCCTTTTCCGAT